>CAIOSY010000036.1 GCA_903861075.1 uncultured Nitrosomonadales bacterium | reverse complement strand
TTGGTCAAGTAATTGCGTGCATTGATCTGGAATTTTTCGCTGCCGGGCGCTCGCCCACTTTAAAGCGCATTACATCAGCACCAATTTTTTTAACTTAGCCACCATGACAATTTGCTTACTTTTTAACTAGTATCCTTGCCTATGTTAAACTGCGAGTCATTTTTTTGCGAGAGACAATTATGTCTGGAAATACATTTGGCACGCTATTTACCGTGACTTCGTTTGGCGAGTCTCATGGTGCAGCGATAGGGTGCGTGGTTGATGGTTGTCCTCCGGGACTGGCTCTGTGCGAAGCAGATATTCAGCATGATCTGGATAGGCGTAAACCGGGAACGTCGCGGCACGTTACACAGCGGCGTGAATCTGATACGGTGGAAATACTTTCCGGTGTGTTTGAAGGAAAAACGACGGGAACCCCGATCGCTTTATTGATCCGTAATGAAGATCAACGCAGTCGTGATTATGGCAATATCAGCTCCACCTTTCGCCCCGGACACGCGGATTACACTTACACGCAAAAATATGGTTTTCGTGATCATCGTGGCGGGGGACGTTCTTCTGCGCGCGAAACTGCCGTGCGGGTTGCCGCTGGCGCGATTGCAAAAAAATGGCTGGCTGAACGTTACGGTGTCGTGGTGCGCGGCTATATTTCACAGTTGGGCGATATTGAAATGCCGTTTGTAAGTTGGGTGGGAGTGAATGAGAATCCGTTTTTTTCGGCAGATCCGACGGTAGTGACAGCACTCGAAGATTACATGGATGCATTGCGTAAATCAGGTGATTCCATTGGTGCGAAGCTGACCGTTGTGGCGGAAAATGTTCCTGTGGGTTGGGGTGAGCCTGTTTATGATCGCTTAGATGCTGAAATTGCTTATGCCTTGATGGGTATCAATGCCGCCAAAGGCGTCGAAATCGGCGATGGTTTTGCTTGTGTGACGCAAAAAGGCAGCGAACACGGCGATGAAATGACACCGCAAGGTTTCTTATCCAATCATGCCGGAGGGGTGCTGGGCGGCATTTCCACCGGTCAGCATATTGTCGCGCATCTGGCAATCAAACCGACGTCCAGTATCCGTATTCCGCGTCGTTCGATTGATCTGCAAGGCGAGGCTATTATGGTTGAAACGCACGGTCGTCATGATCCTTGTGTGGGGATTCGTGCAACGCCTATCGCCGAAGCCATGTTGGCGCTGGTGCTGATTGATCACGCTTTGCGTCACCGTGCTCAGAATGCCGATGTGTTGTGTGATACACCAAAGATTGCAGGAAGTATTTAGTAATAAGTCGTGAGCGAGGGCTATGCTCGCTTAATCTTTAATCCTTCATTCTGCTTTTATTGTCATGATAGAAACCGCCACTCTCATCACGCTTTGTTTGTTGTTTCTGGTTTTTGTCCGCCCTGGTAAAACGCCACTGCTGGAAAAATCCCTGGTGATAGAGCGGGCTGGACAGTATCACTTGACACTAGCGCCGCAGTTGAATTTGGCTCAACCGTTTATTGAGGCGCTTGCGGTTAATTTAGGTTCTATCATAGAGTCAGAACGTGATAGCGAAACGCTGTTCTTTGCGGTGCGCGATAAGCAGGTTGCTGCACATGGCTTTGATTTTTACTTGCTGGCGATCACGCGACGCAACGGTATGTGGCTATTTCAAGCGGCGAGACCTGTTACTCTGGATGCAGCGGGACAATTGCCGGTTATTAGCGATTTTGCCCATGAGGTGCTGGCGCGCTTTGTGTTTGATGAGGCGCCAAGCATCGTCTGGGGTGAAAAAATTGTTGCAGCAGCTCAACAGGTAGCTCTTGAAAGTGAAATTAAAATCACGCCGATTTAAATCCGGACGTGATGAAATTTTTTGAGCCGTGTTTTTTATCGGCAGCTAGTTTGTGTGTCGATCACGTTGCTCAGCGAACAGCTCGTGCTGTTTTTTTTTGCGTTGGCGCCCCAGGTGTTTTTCACCACGCTCAGCAGACAGCATGATTTGTTTTTGTCGTTCCAGTGCCGCCGCGCGTTTTTCGGGTGTGAGCTGATCAAAACAGTTCGGGCATGAAATACCGGTTGAAAATTTTTCTGAGGCTTTGTCATCAATCGTAATCGGGCGGGAGCAGCCGTAGCAAAGTTCGTAATGTCCTTGCGCTAAATTTTGTCCCACGGCGACACGCTGATCAAATACAAAACATTCGCCTTGCCATAAGCTCTGTTCCGCAGGTACATTTTCCAGATATTTCAGTATCCCGCCTTGCAGGTGATAAACCTCCGGGAACCCCTGTTGTAACATATACGCCGAGGCTTTTTCGCAGCGAATTCCACCGGTGCAGAACATTGCAATACGCGGCTTGTTTTCCGGGGAAATATTGTTTTTAACGTAGTCTGGAAACTCGCGGAAGGTGCTGATGCGAGGATCAACTGCGCCCCGGAAAGTGCCGACATCCACTTCATAATCGTTGCGCGTGTCAATCAGCAGTACATCCGGGTCGTTAATTAGTGCGTTCCAGTCTTCCGGCTTCACGTATTGGCCGACCAGATCCGTGGGGTCGATACCCTCGATGCCCATTGTTACAATCTCTTTTTTAACCTTGACTTTCATGCGGTAAAACGGCGGAACAACGGCGGTAGATTCTTTGTGTTCCAGATCTAACAGGTGCGGGTTGCTGCGTAAATACGCCAGAATTTGATCGATGCCTGCTCGTGTGCCGGCAATCGTACCGTTGATGCCCTCACTGGCGAGTAATAGTGTTCCGGTGATGCCGAGCGCTGCGCATTGCGCCTCTAATGGTTCGCGCATCGCGACGCAATCCTCCAGTTTCACAAATTTATAGATGGCTGCTACGATGAGTTGGTTCATGGCTGTTGTCCAGGATTGTTTGAGTTAACACTTTTATACAGTCGGTATTGTTCGTATTTGTCGCCTTGACGACTGCCTTCCCAGATTTTTTCATACAGACTTTCATCTCTTAAAGGGCGAGAGATTTTGTCGCCTTGTATGAGACGTAATTCACATCGTCTTGCCGGATCCCGGAGTGTAATAATGCCACCAAAATAGTGCAGCATGGCACGCTGACTATCGCCCAGATTGATATTGCGTGCGACGCAATTATATTTTTCTGGCATCGCTTGCTTAAGAGATGCCACCATGTTGCGGTAACTCTTTCCGCTATCTAACCAGGGTAGCCATAACGTCATAGCAAGAACCCAGATCAAGGTCATGCCGGAGGCCCAGTTGACGATTGCGCGACGCATAGAACGTCCCACGCGCCACACCAGTAACAGCCAGAGTAGCGTTGCAGACAGAGCAATCAAAAAGGGCGTTGCTTGAAAAGCAGGTTCGGAACCGGGTTGGTAGTCTTTGAGCCAAAGCGTGATTTTGGCATGGTTGTTAAGTAAGAGTCCTGCCCACCCCCACCACATCAATAGTGCAATCAATGCAAAGGTCATTAAACCAAACCAGTCCAAGGCGTTGGCTGCGCCGCGTTTGAGCATAGACAGTGAAGCGGTTGCCAACAGTGCGACAGGAAGCAACATGGGTAAGGCGTAGACTTCCTTGATATGCGGTGCCAGACTTAGTACAACCAGCATGACTGTAAAGCTGACCAAGGGTAACTGTAGGTCATCTCGTTGTGTTAAACGTTTACGCTCGCGCCACACAATCCAGATCGCGAGTGGTAAAGCAGGCCATGCAAGCCAGGGCAGGTTTTTTAAATAATAGAATAAGTCCTTATTGGGCATTTCATGTAAAAAACTCAGCCAGTTACCGATATTATTTGACCATGCCCATGAAATAAATAGTTTGGGTGCGTGCTGGTATAACAATACGGGCCAAATGCTAAGCCAGGGCAATACGCTCATTAGTGCGATGATCAGGCTCATCGTGTAACGACGTGTACGCCAGTTATGGAATAACAAGGGTAGGAAAATGGCGATTAACACAAAGAGTATTGGTGAGACGAAGCCTTTGGACATAAAACCGATCCCGACGCCCGTGCCTATCCAGAAACCGGCCTTTACGCTGCGCTCCTGACTATGCGTAAATCCATAAAGCGCCATTGCACAACCGGCGAGTAAAGCGATGTCGGTGATGATTTGATGCGCACGTACCAGCATGCCCAGGCAGCCTATTAGTGTGATTGCAGCAGCCCATCCTCGATTTTCACCATAGAGTTTTCGTCCCGCTAGCCCTAGGAATAAAAGCATCAAGGCGCTGTAACATCCACTGGCAAGGCGTGCGCCGTCGTGTAGCGGAAGTAAGGGTGAAAATAGTTGGGCTAGAAGAGCCGCGGTCCAGTAGAAAAGAGGAGGGTTAGCCATAAAGGGTTCACCCGCGAGGGTGGGCGTGAGCCATACCCCATTTTGCAACATACTATAAATCACTCCAAAACTATAGGCGTCTTCAGACTTCCACGGGTCGTGGCCGACCAATCCTGTGGTCAGCCAGACCATGCACAGCAGGCCTAGCATGAGTGCTTTGGCGGGGGTGATGGGGTGAGGGTCGGTGGGTTTAATAAAGTACATTGAGAATCGGTTTTAAGTTGAAACTATATGTTTATCGGACGAGTTTGATTAGCTGGCCTGCTTGCGGTTCGCCGGCGGGAAAACTGGCATTGATTAAACGCAGATAGCTATCAGCAGATTGCCCTAGCGGTGAATTTTTTGATAAATTTGCAAAGGTGTCGCCCGTTCGTGCGGTGATGATATGCAAACTGAGTGGTTTGAGCAATGGGCGTTCTTCATTGGACAGGGCATGAAAACTACGGATAGTACCGTTGATTTCATCGCGATGCGAACTCAGATCACTGCCGGGCTTGGCTTTTGCCTGTAATATAAAGGCTTGTTTGTTTAAGTAAATCACGCCTCCGATTGCATCGGGACGTTCAAATAGTGCAGCAGGCAGTCCGTTGATGTCGAGAGCTTTAATTTTTGCCTGGGATCCCGCAAGTTTGTGCGCGTAATCGAGGGGCGTGCCTTGAGGGGATACGTCCAGTTTCAATTGTAGTTGTGCCTCACCTTGCGGGCTAATGGCAAACAGACTGGTGGGCAGGTTGTGCACTTGCCAGTCAGGGGGGAAATGCACGCTCATGCCCAGTTCGCCGTGATAGAACGTGTTGTAGCGTACGATGCCCTGTTCTTTATTGTCATTGAATACCAGTCCTTCGATGGCGGATAGAAATTCACGACGCCCCGTGTAGTGTTCAGTTGAAGCCAGTTTGTCGGATTCGGCGACCGCCTGTTTTAGTCGCGTATCGTTGTCAGGATGCGAGGCAAACACACCGTGATAACGACGGGGTTCGCGACCTTCTTGTTTGGCAAGTTCCGCATCCTGTAATTCCTGATTTTTTAATACACCTATGACGGTGATGATGGCCTGAGGGTCATAGGCTGTACGTGACAGATATTCTGCGCCGAGTTTGTCGGCCTCCAATTCGTGTTCGCGACCATAGCCGGACAATAGCGCCCCGCCAACCAGATTGGTCAGGTTGTTCCCGCCTATCGTGTTGATTTGCGGTACAAAGAGGGAGGCAATGGTGACGCCAATATTGGCAGCTTGAGCGGCGCTTTGTTGGCGTACGCCATGTCGAGCTGTTACGTGCCCGATTTCATGACCTAATACGGCGGCTAACTCTGCTTCGGAATTTAAGTAGGCCAATATGCCCCGGGTGATATAGACATAACCCCCTGGCAAGGCGAAGGCGTTGATGTCAGGTGTGTCGAGCACTGTAAAATGATATTGCAAATTGGGACGGTGGCTTTGTCTTGCGATACGTTGACCTACACTATTGACATAGTCCTGTAAGGGTTTTGAGCCGTAAACCTGATATTGTTTTTTGATTTGTTCATCATTTTGCCGTCCGATGGCAATTTCCTGGTTTTCTGACATCATGACAAAGTCAGCTGATCCAGTGACGGGATTTTGCGCGCAACCGGCGAGCAACAATAGAATAATCAAAAAACGCATTTTTTTATCTGTTTAATAGGTTAGGCTAAAAAAAAGGGCAGCTAATGCTGCCCTTTGAGGGTGAGGCGTGCGAAAAGTTCTCTCGCCAAACTGTTTTTAAACTGCAGCCTTGGTGCCGTACTTTTGACGGAATTTGTCGATACGACCAGCCGTGTCGACAATTTTTTGCGTGCCGGTGTAAAACGGGTGACATTCTGAACAAACTTCAATGCTCAGTGTGGTCTTGGCCATAGACGAGTTTGTCTTGAAACTATTGCCGCAGCTGCAAGTTACGGTAATTTCATGGTAGTCAGGATGTGTATTTGCTTTCATTTTTGTTCCTTGCGGGTGAATTGATGCGGCGGGTGTGCGCATTCGGGTTTTATACTAGCCGGGCATTATCCATAAATAGTACTGTTTAGGCAAATTTTTCTACATCATCGGGTGCGTAAGCGTGGCGGGCTCAGCAGTGTGCGGATAGGCCGATGCGAACCCGCTTTGATGTCGATCGAATGTCAGGATGGCGGGGTAAGGAAGTTTAATGCATTTAATTTTTCCAGTTGTTTCGGATTATTTAAGGCACTGTCTAGATTCATTCTAAATAATTTTTCATGGCATTTTATATCCAGCCCATCGCAATCAAAACTGATTAGCTCAATGTCATTTGATTGAATGCCATAATATTGCAACATTATGTTGTGGAGTGCGTCTTTTTGTGTCGTGTTGATATGCTGTAACAGGTGTTTTTCATCCTCAGCAGGTATGGCTAAGGACGCTGCAAAATAATCCTCAATTTTGATCCAGTGAATTTTGCCTATTCCACCTATGTGTCGTATTGCCACAGGTTGAATTCGATAGAAGTCAAAATCAAGGAGGATTAAATTGGCAGCTTCCGGGAAGTATCGAAGATAACGCGTCAGGAGGGGCTGTGGACAATCCAGTCGATGCGCCGTTCCTACCACCGTTACGCGCCCCTGCATTTGGATTTCTGGGTTTGATTGATTATGTGTAATTAAGCTGACACGGGGATCGTGGTGTATATTTTTGGTGTGTTCAGCCAGTGCGCTAATCAGGATGATGAGGCTACCATCCTGATCGGTTAAATAAGGGGTAATAGAGCCAAACGGAAAGCCTGTGAGTTTTTTAGAAAGCGTGGATAACGCGCCATAGCGGTGGTAACGTAACAAGTGTCGAGCTTCGATTGCAGGGTTCATCGTGGTTTATCTGGTACTCATAAGTTTTTGGCTAGGCGGGATATTTTTATGTTGAAAGTTTAAGTGCGGTGAGAGCCAGTCGGCGTCCCAGTGCCATACACAATGTCTTTTCAGCATCTGAAATTGCATTGTCGTTGCTTAATCCTGCGACATGACTCGCGCCGTAGGGTGTACCGCCGCCGGTGGTTCTGGAAAGTTCCGGTTCTAAATAAGGGATGCCGGTAATGAGCATGCCGTGATGCAAAAGGGGGAGCATCATCGAAAGCAGGGTAGATTCTTGTCCTCCGTGCATACTGCTGCTGGATGTGAACAGCGCAGCAGGTTTTCCGACCAGCGCGTGTTTTAACCATAACTCGCTTGTGCCGTCCCAGAAATATTTCATCGCGCCCGCCATGTTGCCAAAACGGGTCGGGCTGCCGAGTGCCAGTCCAATACACTCTTCCAGGTCGTCAAGGGTGGCATAGGGTGAGCCGGAATCCGGGATTTCGGCTTCAGTCGCTACGCAAACACTGGAGATTTTCGGGACTGTACGTAATCTTGCGCTTACGCCCGGGACTTTTTCGATGCCACGTGCAATGAGTTGTGCCATTTGCCGCGTTGCGCCGTATTGGCTGTAAAACAGCACCAGTATTTCTTTGTCGGTTATCATAAGCAAGATTATAACGAGAAAACTGCATTTCGTTTACCTCTTTCCCCTGCGTATGGGAATTCAGTTGCCTGGGGATGGGAATGGTTGGATTACTATTGAAAGTGGCATTTTTATGCAAAATAATTGGCAGGATTTTCAGCACTTTTTACGTTTTGTTGCCATGCGCTTTGCGCAAGATCGTTGTATGCAGATTGCAGGAAGCTTAACTTTTACAACCTTGTTGTCGCTTGTGCCGTTGATTACGATAGCCTTGACGCTTTTTTCAGCGTTTCCTGTTTTTGCCGATTTTTCGATCCAGATCAAGCATTTTTTGTTGGGAAACCTGATGCCGGAAACAGCAGGTAAGGTGATTGCTCAATACATGGAACAGTTTGCCGAGAGTGCGGGACGTCTGAGTTTGGTGGGTGTGGTTTTTTTAGGCCTGACGGCTATGTTGATGATGTTGACCATCGATCATGCTTTCAATACGATTTGGCGTGTGCGTCATCCGCGCAGCATTTTTAAGCGATTGGTAATTTATTGGGCTGTGTTGACGCTGGCGCCGGTGCTGGTGGGGGCGAGTCTGTCATTGACTTCGTGGTTGGTGGGGTTGTCTTTGGGATACGCCAAGCATATTCCGATATTTGGGGTTGGCATGCTCAAGGTGCTGCCTGTGTTGTTAACGACCTTAGCCTTCGCACTGCTATTTAGGTTGGTGCCGAATCGTTATGTGCCTCTTAATCATGCGGTCATCGGTGCGCTGGTCGCAGCCGTTTTGTTTGAAACAATGAATCGGGTGTTTGGGCTTTATATCAGCTATTTTCCAACTTATAAGCTGGTTTATGGTGCGTTTGCCAGTGTGCCGATTTTTTTGATGTGGGTTTATTTTTCCTGGCTCACTATTCTATTAGGCGCTGTTGTTGCGGCATCGTTGCCTCATTGGCGTACGCCGGATGTGCCGTATTTGCCCTCTGTGGTGAAAATGTTCGATGCCTTGCGAGTGTTGCAAGTGATGTCGGTAGCGATGAAGCGCGGTGAAATAATGACGATCCCTTTGTTGTCCAAAAAATTACGTTTGGGTTTTGATACTTTGGAGCAGGTTTTTGAATGTCTGATAAGTGCCGATTTGGTCAGTGAGGTAGAGGGAAAAGGCTGGCTTATGAGGCGTGATGCACGTCATATTCGTGCAGCGGAATTGCTGCATGTCTTTGTGCTTGATCGAAGTGCCTTGTTGGCCGAACAAGGTGATGATCCGTTGAAAAAATGGCTGGCGGAGTGTGCCGAACAGCTTGAGTGCAGTACTGACATTAGCTTGCAAGTTCTGTTCGATCAATGCGTATGAACCCGTTAATTGAAGGTAATAGTTGAGTATAAACGGTGCTATCGTTTAGAATGTCAAACTTAAATTCTGGATTTTCATTTTGTCACAGCCTGTTCTAGTCGAAATTCGCGATCTTAATTTCACCTATGATAAACGCCCTGTCCTGCAGGGTATCAATATGTCGTTTCCGAAAGGAAAGTTGGTTGCAATCATGGGGTTGAGCGGTTGTGGGAAAACTACGTTGTTGCGTCATATCGGCGGAGCACTCAAGCCTACCAAGGGTTACGTTAAAATTGACGGCCAGGTGTTGCACGAGTTGGATCAGGATGGCTTATATGCAATGCGCCGAAAAATGGGTATGTTATTTCAGTTTGGTGCATTATTTACCGATATGTCAGTGTATGACAATGTGGCGTTCCAAATGCGTGAGCATACCGATTTGCCAGAAGATCTGATACATAACCTGGTGATAATGAAGTTAAATGCGGTGGGTTTGCGCGGTACGCAAAATATGATGCCCTCAGAATTGTCGGGCGGGATGGCACGGAGAGTCGCCCTGGCAAGAACGATGGCACTTGATCCCATGTTGATTATGTATGATGAGCCTTTTGCAGGTCTGGATCCTATCTCTTTGACCGTGATAGGGGATTTGATACGCAGTCTGAATGATGCGTTGGGGGCGACATCCATCATTGTTACGCATGACATACAAGAGTCGCTTAAGATTGTAGATTATGTATATTTTATGGCAAATGGTGTGATTGTTGCTGAGGGTACGCCCGCTGAGTTGCGTGCCTGCGAAACGGACTTCGTACGTCAGTTTGTACATGGTGAGATGGATGGTCCAGTGCCATTTCATTATCCCGGCGTTGATTATCGCCAAGACTTAAATTTACGGACCTGACGTTATGGCAATTATGAGTACTATCAGAGCAATCGGACACGGTATCGTCAATGCAGTATGGCGTATCGGGGTTGCGGCACGTTTCTTTTTTTTAACATTGTTGTATTCGGGAAATAGTTTCCGACGATTTCATCTGATAATCAAAGAATTGTTTTCCACGGGTGTGATGTCGCTGATTATCATCGTGGTGGCAGGATTGTTTGTTGGGATGGTGCTGGGTTTGCAAGGTTATGAAACGCTCAAGCGCTATGGTTCTGAGTCTGCACTGGGGGTGATGGTCGCGTTAGGCTTGGTGCGAGAATTGGGGCCTGTGATGGCAGCTCTTTTATTTGCCAGTCGTGCCGGATCGGCGATGACAGCCGAAATCGGTTTGATGAAAGCGACTGAACAAATTTCTGCTATGGAAATGATGGCGGTCAATCCGATTGCACGTATTGTTGCGCCCCGTTTCTGGGCAGGGGTGATCTCCATGCCCTTATTAGCCGCTTTGTTTAGTGCCGTGGGAATATTTGGCGGCTATCTGGTCGGGGTGGTTCAGATTGGTGTGGATGAAGGATCTTTCTGGTCGCAAATGCAGGCTGCGGTTGATTTTCGTGAAGATATTATGAATGGTGTTATTAAGAGTCTGGTTTTTGGTACGGTTGTCACGCTTATTGCCCTGTTTGAAGGTTTTGATGCGCCGCCGACGGCGGAAGGCGTGTCAGGTGCGACTACGCGTACGGTGGTGACCTCATCATTGGCGATCTTAATGTTGGATTTTGTATTAACGGCAATCATGTTTAGAGGGGCTTGAGAGATGGAACGCACGACTTTAGATTTATGGGTAGGGATGTTTGTGGTGGCAGGTATTGCGGCATTGGTGATGCTGGCAATGAAAGTCGGTAATTTGGGCAGCTACAATGTGTCAGAAACCTATCAGGTGCATGCATACTTCAGCAATATTGGCGGATTAAAACCGAAGGCATCGATACGCAGTGCAGGCGTGCTGGTGGGGCGTGTCACGTCGATTTCGCTCAATACGGAACGTTACGAAGCCGATGTGGTGATGAATGTGGATAAACGTTATCCCTTCCCGCAGGATACATTTGCCAATATTCTTACCTCCGGTTTGTTGGGTGAGCAATATATTGGTCTTGTCCCAGGGGGAGATAGTGAAATGTTGAAGAATGGTGATCTTTTGAAACAAACCCAGTCTGCTATGGTGCTGGAAGATTTAATTGGTAAATTTATGTATAGCAAAGCTGCAGAGCCGGCTAAATAGGAGGGAATATGAAAAGATTTTTATTGGCTTTAAGTTTATGTACTCTGATCGGTGTAGCGCAGGCCGATATCGTCGCTCCCGATGTGTTAATTCGTACGACGGCGCAAGAAGTCATTTCCATCGTCAAGCAGGATGCGGGAAGTAAGGCGGACAATCAGAAGAAAATTCTGGCTATGGTCGATGCTAAGGTGCTGCCCAATTTTGACTTCAACCGGATGACACAATTGGCTGCAGGTAAATATTGGCGACAAGCCACGCCGGAGCAGCGTCAGGCGCTGGTGGCTGAATTCCGTAATATGTTAGTGCGTACTTATACCAAGGCATTCACGATGTATCGGGATCAGGCGATAGAAGTTAAGCCGTTAAAAATGGCGGCAGGGGATATGGAAACGACGGTAAGAACTCAAATTGTTAAAGTGGGCGGGCAGCCAACTTCAGTTGATTATCAGATGAAAAAGGCGGATGACGGCTGGAAAGTGTTTGACGTTGTTATCGAGGGCGTGAGCATGGTTACCAGTTATCGCAGTACTTTTTCAAGTCAAATAGAACAATCTGGCATCGACTCCTTGATTAAATCACTTGCAGATATGAATGCGACAGCGGCCAGTGCTGCCTTGCATAAGGCTGATGCAAAATGATTGCAGTAACGGAGGGGACGTTGAAACTTGCCGGCAGGTTGACGATGTTGACTGTGCCGGATTTGTATGCGGCGGGATTGCAACATCTGAATCACGATAATCTGTTAGTTGATTTTTCTGCTGTTGACGCGGTTGATTCGGCTGCGGTCAGTATGTTGTTAGGTTGGTCCCGGGCGGCAAAAGCGCAGCAACGTAGCCTGCAGGTCGTTAATTTACCCGATGATTTAATGAGTTTGGCGAATCTTTACGGGGTTGCGCAGATGTTGCCGCAGTAATTAATGACACACGAATACGATCGAACTCGTTCGATTTTTATGTTGTAAGCCGCTTAGGTTGAAAATCTTTTTCAACGTTAGCTTTAAATAATATTAGGACAGTCATGGTCACTCCGGAAAGTATTCAAATCGATATCGCGCGAAATATGGCGACCCAGCATTTAAGCGTGACCGGCGACGGTCAACATTTTGAAGCCATTATCGTCAGTCAGGAATTTGCCGGAAAAAGCCGCATTCAACGCCAGCAGCGAGTCTACAAAACACTGGGCGACAGAATGAACGGTGAAATTCATGCACTGTCTATGAAAACCTATACACCTGACGAATGGGAGAGCGGGAGTAAGTAGAAAGTAGAAAGTTGTAAGTGGTCAGTCCACTTGCTACTCGCCACTTACCACCCACGTAAAACTATGCAAAAACTATCGATTCAAGGCGGTTATCGCCTCAATGGTGAAGTGCGAATTTCAGGCGCTAAAAACGCTGCCTTGCCTATTATGTGTGCCAGTCTGCTGACGCAGGACGCGTTGCATCTTGATAATTTACCTGATATGCATGATGTGGCCACGATGGTTAAATTGTTGCAGCAAATGGGCGTACAGGTTGATACGAGTACGCAGGCTGCAACATTTAGTGCTGCAAAGGTTGATAAGTTGGAGGCGCCTTACGATATGGTGAAAACCATGCGTGCGGCAATTTTGGTTTTAGGCCCTTTGCTAACGCGTTTTGGCGAAGCCCGGGTGTCTTTGCCCGGTGGTTGCGCAATTGGTTCTCGTCCTGTGGATTTGCACATAAAAGGACTGGTTGCGATGGGAGCAGAAATTCACATCGAACATGGTTATATACATGCAACAGCAAAACGCCTGCATGGCGCACGTATTTGTTTTGATTTGATCAGTGTCACCGGTACGGAAAATTTGATGATGGCGGCTGTGCTGGCAGACGGTATTACGGTTTTGGAAAATGCCGCGCGGGAACCCGAAGTCATTGATTTGGCGGATTGCTTAATTGCCATGGGTGCAAAAATTGAAGGGGCGGGTAGCGACAAGATTACCATCGAAGGGGTGAGCGAGTTACATGGCGCAAATCATAGCGTTATGCCGGATCGTATTGAGAGCGGTACATTTTTGGTTGCAGCCGCCGCCGCCGGGGGCAATATTACGCTTACCGGCGCGCGAGTCGATACACTCGATAGCGTACTGGAAAAGTTGCGCGAAGCCGGAGCAAAAATTGACGTTAACGCTGATCGTATCAATCTTGTGATGTCGGGTCGACCTCAGGCTGTCAATGTACGCACCGCGCCTTATCCTGCTTTTCCAACGGATATGCAGGCGCAATTTATGGCGCTGAATACGATAGCCCAAGGCAGTGCGATTGTTGTGGAGACCATATTTGAAAATCGCTTCATGCATGTACAGGAGTTGCAGCGACTTGGGGCTCAAATCGAGGTTGAAGGTAATACTGCCGTGATTCTGGGGTGCCGGCAACTGGATGGTGCAACGGTGATGGCAACGGATTTACGAGCTTCAGCATCGCTCGTTATCGCAGGGATGGTGGCGCAGGGAGAAACCATAGTGGATCGAATTTACCATCTCGATCGGGGTTATGAGCATATCGAAGCAAAACTCTCGTCTCTGGGCGCGAAGATACAAAGAATTCAGTAGGGCGCAGCGAGGGACGTCGTCAGTCGCATTGACATGACGACCTGTTTCTTACTTACCACTTAACAACTGGCTATGAAAAAACCATGATTACAATTGCTTTATCAAAAGGTCGGATTTTCGAAGAAACGTTGCCGTTATTAGCTGCCGCAGGAATCATTGCCCTGGATGATCCTGAAACTTCACGCAAGCTGATCTTAGAGACGAATCGCCCTGATGTGCGCTTGATTATAGTGCGGGCCTCAGATGTGCCGACTTATGTGCAGTATGGGGCGGCTGACATGGGGGTGGCGGGTAAGGATGTATTGAATGAGCACGGTGGGCAAGGGTTGTACCAGCCATTGGATTTGAATATTGCACGCTGTCGCATGATGGTTGCCGTACATAATGATTTTGATTATCCGTCAGCGGTTAAACAAGGAGCCCGATTGCGGGTCGCAACGAAATATGTCAAAGCGGCGCGCGATCACTTTGCGGCTAAAGGTGTGCATATCGATCTTATCAAGCTGTACGGTTCGATGGAGTTGGCGCCGCTGGTTGGTTTGTCGGACGTGATTGTCGACCTGGTCAGTAGTGGTGGTACGCTAAAAGCCAATCATTTGAAAGCGGTTGAGCATATAAGCGATGTGTCATCCCGTTTAGTCGTGAATCAAGCCGCGCTTAAATTAAAGTATGACAAGATACAGCCCATGCTGGATGCTTTTATGCAAGCAATTGAAAAATCCTAAGTTTCTGAATCTTGTCTTGGGGTTGTTATCGTAATTCATTCAGAGGGCGGGCAATGTTGTTATGCGTTCTCAGTGACTATACTCGGGAATGTATATAAATCGTTCAGGTATGAATCCTGACTTGTCTGCTGAGTCCCGTCTTTGTGCTTGCTAAAGTTCTTGCATTTTATGCAATAAATTGAGACCTGACTTCAAGGTTGGTGGTAAGCTTCGCTGCGTGTTTTAACTCTTTATTTTTTCTTTTATGTCTTCTGTTTTTTCGCTGGTCCATACGCTGATTCGTCCCGAAATACTCGCGCTGAGTGCCTATCATGTGCCCGAAAGCGGCGGGTTTATCAAGCTCGATGCGATGGAGAATCCATATCTGGTGCCGCAATCCTTGCAGGATGAGATTGCGGCGGCGGTTGCTTGTGCGCCTATCAATCGTTATCCTGATCCTAATCCCTCTCTGCTAAAGGAAAAAATCCGTCATTTGCTGGATTTGCCGGACGGGATGGATGTGTTGCTGGGCAATGGTTCGGATGAGCTGATACAGTTGCTAGCCATGGCGGTGAATAAACCGGGTGCCGTGCTGCTGTCGGTTGAACCCTCCTTTGTTATGTACAAGATGATATCGACTTTTATCGGTATGCGTTATGCCGGTGTGCCGCTGGCTGAAGACTTTTCGCTGGATTTGCCGGTAATGCTTGAGACTATTGAGCGCGAAAAACCCGCGCTTGTGTTTTTAGCTTATCCTAATAATCCGACCGGCAACCTGTTTTCCTGCGATGAAGTGCGACAAATTATTGCAGCCTCTCCCGGTTTGGTCGTGCTTGATGAAGCTTATTATGCCTTTGCCCGGGATAGTTTTGTGCCGCACCTGGCGCAATACCCGAATCTGTTGGTGATGCGCACTTTTTCCAAGTTGGGCATGGCAGGGTTGCGGCTGGGCTTTTTAGCAGGCAGTTCATTGTGGCTTGCTCAGTTGGAAAAGCTGCGTTTACCGTATAATGTCGGGGTGTTGCCGCAACTGGTCGCCGAAAAACTGTTGGATAATCATCCGGTGTTGTTGGAACAAGCCGATAAGATCAAGCAGGATCGCGCGTTGCTAGCGACCCGGTTAAGTGAAATTGCCGGTGTTCGGGTTTACCCATCCGAGGCTAATTTTCTGCTATTTTGCGTTGAGAATGCAACAGCGGTGTTTTTAGGCTTAAAGCAGCGCAATATACTGATCAAGAATTTGAACGGGGGACATCCGATGTTGACCAATTGTTTGCGTGTCACCGTTGGCACGCCTGATGAAAATCAGGCATTTATTGTTGCCCTGCAAGATGTGCTGTCAGCGTAAATAGTTTGATTATTGAGGAATAAAATGCGTATCGCTAATGTTACCCGCAATACCCTGGAGACGCAGATCAGCGTCGAAATAAATCTGGACGGCACGGGTCGTTCAAGTTTGCAAACGGGGTTGCCCTTTTTGGATCATATGCTGGACCAGATTGCACGCCACGGTCTGTTGGATCTTGATATCGTCGCAAAGGGCGATTTGCATATTGATGCGCACCATACCGTTGAAGATCTCGGCATTACCTTAGGTCAGGCATTTGCTCTGGCGGCGGGCGATAAGAAGGGGTTGACACGTTATGGTCATGCTTATGTGCCGCTCGATGAAGCCTTATCCCGTGTGGTGATGGATTTGTCAGGCAGGCCGGGTTTGGCATTTAATTGCAATTTTGTGCGCGCAAATATCGGTGAATTTGATGTCGATTTGTTTCACGAGTTTTTTCAAGGGTTTGTTAATCACGCGTTGGTGAGTTTGCATATCGATAATCTTGCCGGTGCCAACGCCCATCACCAGGCAGAGACAATTTTTAAAGCTTTCGGTCGTGCGTTACGCATGGCGATTACGCCGGATGAGCGCATGGCGGGTATGATACCCTCTACTAAAGGATGTCTGTAAATGGTTGATGTCGCAATCGTTGATTACGGTATGGGGAATTTACGCTCGGTTGAGCAGGCTCTGCGCCATGTTGCCCCCGAGGCTGAAATTGTGGTGACCGATCAGGCTAGCGTCATTGCCGGTGCTGGACGTGTGGTGTTTCCGGGTCAGGGTGCCATGCCTGATTGTATGCGTGAACTGGATGCGCGTGGTTTGCGTGATGCGGTAGTGGATGCGGCACAGACTAAACCCTTTCTGGGAATTTGTATCGGCTTGCAAATGCTTTTTGAGTGTAGTGCCGAGGGTGATGTGCCCGGTCTGGGCGTGCTCAAGGGTGACGTGGTGCGATTTAACAGCGGTATGCAGGATCATTTGGGGAATAAACTTAAAGTGCCGCATATGGGCTGGAATCAGGTTCATCATTTAAGCGATCATCCTTTGTGGCGCGATATTGCGCAGGATGCGCGCTTTTATTATGTACATAGTTATTATATACAACCCGAAGATGTCAGTGTGATACAGGCATATTCTGATTACCCCGCGCCTTTTGCTTGTGCAGTGGCGCGTCAAAATTTATTCGCGGTGCAATTTCACCCGGAAAAAAGCCAGGCTGCAGGGCTACAACTGCTGCAAAATTTTGTACGATGGAATCCTTAACTTCATTATTTATCCTTTATGCTATTAATTCCTGCGATTGATTTAAAAGACGGTCATTGTGTGCGCCTCAAGCAAGGCTTGATGGAAGAGTCTACGGTGTTTTCAGAAGATCCTGCTGCTACGGCGCTGCATTGGTTGGCGCAAGGGGCAAGACGCATACATCTAGTGGATTTGAATGGTGCATTTGCCGGCAAGCCTAAGAATGAAGCTGCGGTGCGCAGTATCATTCAGGCGGTAGGTCAGGATGTGCCGGTGCAACTGGGTGGGGGAATACGCGATCTTGAAACCATAGAGCGTTATCTGGATCTGGGTGTGACGTACATTATTATCGGTACGGCCGCGGTGAAAGTCCCGGGCTTTTTGCATGAAGCCTGCGATGCTTTTCCCGGACATATTATGGTTGGACTGGATGCCAAGGGCGGTAATGTGGCGGTGAATGGCTGGTCTAAACTAACCGGTCACGATGTGGGTGATCTGGCAAAACGCTTCGAAGGCTATGGCGTGGAAGCGATTATTTACACCGACATTGGTCGTGATGGTATGTTGAGTGGCGTCAATATTGAAGCAACGGTAGATTTGGCTCGTCCCTTGCATGTGCCTGTGATTGCCAGTGGCGGAATTACCGATCTGGACGATGTGCGTCGTTTGTGCGCAGTGCAAACGGAAGGTATTACGGGTGCGATTACCGGTCGCGCCATCTATGAGGGTACGCTGGATTTTAAAGTGGCTCAGGCGCTGGCCGACGAACTCTCGCCTAAATTCTAATGTTAGCGAAACGTATTATTCCCTGTCTTGATGTGACCCATGGTCGCGTGGTCAAAGGTGTGAGTTTCGTGTCCCTGAGGGATGCGGGAGATCCGGTAGAGATCGCGCGTCGTTATGATGAGCAGGGTGCAGACGAGTTAACTTTTCTCGATATTACCGCCAGTTCAGACGATAGAGGCATTATTTTTCGCATCATCGAACAGGTCGCCTCCGAAGTCTTCATCCCGTTGACCGTGGGCGGCGGGGTGCGTGAGGTGATTGATGTGCGTAATCTGCTCAATGCCGGTGCGGATAAAGTCAGTATAAATACTTCGGCGGTATTAAACCCGCAATTAGTGGCAGAAGCGGCCAGTCGGTACGGTTCGCAGTGCATTGTGGTTGCGATTGATGCCAAACAGGTTTTGTCTAATCGTTGGGAAGTGTTTACGCACGGAGGGCGTCGTGCCACGGGTTTAGATGTGGTCGAATGGGCGAAAAATATGCAAAGTCTGGGCGCGGGCGAAATTTTACTGACCAGTATGGATAGAGATGGTCAGAAAAATGGCTTTGATTTGGCGCTGACCCGCTTGGTTACCGATGCACTGGAAATCCCCGTGATCGCGAGTGGCGGAGTAGGTAATTTGCAACATTTGGCAGAGGGTGTAACGCAAGGAGGTGCAGATGCAGTGTTGGCGGCGAGCATCTTTCATTTTGGCGAATACACGGTGCAACAAGCCAAACAGTATATGGCGTCCCAGGGCATTGAGGTCAGGCTATGAAAGCAGGATTCAGAATGCAGGATGCGGAATGTACCGAAGAAACCTGGTTGAACAAGGTGAATTGGCCGGATGACGGTTTAGTGCCTGCTATCGCTCAAGATGCCTTAACCGGTCGTGTATTGATGGTGGCCTGGATGAATAGCGATGCTTTGCGGCTTACAGTGCAAAAGGCTGAGGCGGTTTACTGGTCACGTTCCCGTAAGAAATTGTGGCATAAAGGCGAGGAATCCGGACATATACAGAAAGTTTTGGAAATCCGTCTCGATTGCGATTCGGATGTGATCTTGTTGCAAATTGAGCAGCAGGGCGGTATTGCCTGTCACACAGGACGGCAAAGTTGTTTCTTCAGTCGTCTTGAAGAGGGACAGTGGCGTGATGTGGATGAGGTGCTCAAATCGCCGGATGAAATATACAAGAAAAATGGTTAGCGGGCAGCGGGAAACAGGGGATATTAGGATGAGTATGACGATATTGCAAAATTTGACCCAAACCATAGAGTCACGCAAAGTGGCCTCACCGGATAGTTCTTATGTCGCAAAATTGTTCAGCAAAGGCGAAGATGCCATACTGAAAAAAATTGGCGAAGAGGCGACTGAAACGATACTGGCCAGCAAGGAAGGTGACAAGACTCACCTTGTCTATGAAACGGCAGATTTGTGGTTTCACTGCATGGTCATGTTGTCTTATCACGGATTGTCGGCAGATGATGTGTTGGCTGAGTTGGCGCGGCGCGAGGGCTTGTCGGGCATTGTTGAAAAAGCAGCACGGGGACTGTCATGAGCAATTGTGTTTTTTGTAAGATTGTCCGGGGGGAGATTTGCGCCCGTAAAATTTATGAGGATGAGGATGTACTCGCTTTTTACGACATCAGTCCGGTCGCGCCAGTGCATTTTATGCTGATTCCGAAGCTGCATCTAGATTCGTTGGCTCACGCAAGCGAAGCACATGCAGGCTTGCTGGCTAAGATGCTGCTGCTTGCTCCCCGTCTTGCGAAACAATTGGGGCTGGAGACTGGATTTCGTACGGTAATCAATACGGGAGAGGGCGGAGGCCAGGAAGTTTTTCATTTGCATATTCATATTTTAGGCGGGGGATCCATTCCCCCTATGGTCAAACGCGGTAACTAACTGAGGGGGCGGTATGGGTTCGATGAGTCTGTGGCATTGGTTGATCGTTTTGGTTGTGGTAATGCTGGTATTTGGCACTAAGAAGTTGCGTAATATCGGCAGCGATCTGGGGGGGGCGGTGAAAGGTTTCAAGGAAGGTATGGGGACCCCGCCTGAAGAACCGGTTAAGCAGGTCAAGGAAGACGGCCAGATCATCGAAGGCGAAGTTAAAAGTAAGACGCATAGCAATATTTAAGTAAGATCGGACACAAGTATGTTTGATTTTAGTCTGGCTGAATTGATGGTGGTGATGGTGGTGGCATTGATCGTCATTGGTCCTGAACGTTTGCCGAAAGTGGCTCGCACGCTGGGACATCTTTATGGTCGCGCACAGCGCTATGTGAATGGCGTGAAATCTGACATTGCACGGGATATGGCGATAGATGAATATCGCCAGTTACAAATTAAAGTGCAGGCGGAAGCGGTTGCGTTACAACAGACGCTACAGCAGGCGGGACAATCTGTCGATCTACAGGTGCAGCAACTCAATCAAGCGGCCGTACTGCCTGCCGTATCTTCTAAACCTGACATAAAGAAACCCTGAGAACCCTAGATGAGCGCGAGCGAAAATTTTATTGCGCATCTGATTGAATTGCGCACCAGACTAATGCACTCGGCAATCGCCTTGTTGCTTGTTTTTATTTGCCTATTCCCCTGGGCCTCTGATTTGTACGCGCTGCTGGCGCAACCCTTGCTCGCCAAGTTGCCCAAGGGAGGACAGATGATTGCAACCGATGTCACCACGCCGTTCTTTGTCCCGCTCAAGGTGGCGATGATGGCCGCCTTTTTGATAGCCTTGCCCTATATTCTTTATCAAATTTGGCGTTTTGTCGCGCCGGGTTTGTATGCGCATGAAAAGAAACTGGTTGTGCCATTGATTTTTTCCAGTACGGTGTTGTTTTTTTGCGGCATGGCATTTGCGTACTTTGCCGTCTTTCCGGTGGTGTTTGGTTTTATTACCTCCGCAGCCCCGATTGGGGTGGCGGTAATGACTGATATTGATAAATATTTAAGTTTCGTCTTGTCTATGTTTGTCGCTTTTGGTATTACCTTTCAGGTGCCGGTGGTGGTCGTATTGCTCGTACGCATGGGCTTTATCAGTATCGCTAAATTGCGTGAAATTCGTCCTTATGTTGTTGTGGGTGCTTTTGTGGTGGGCGCCATTTTTACGCCGCCGGACGTCGTTTCACAGTTTATGTTGGCGATGCCGTTATGGTTGCTGTATGAAGCCGGCATTGTGGTCGCTAATTGGATGAAGCCCGCCGGTAATTTAAGTTCTGCGGAGCTGAAAAATGTCGACTGAAACGCCTAATCTGTTGCTGGAATTGATTACGCACACTGAACTTGATGCGCTGATCTGGCAGGGGATGGTATTAGCCCTGATCATGTTGCTGGCGTGGTGGTTTGATGTTTGGATGTTGAAAAAAATCGGCGGTGTCAATCCTGTTCCGTCTATCGCATTTAAAAGCGTTAAGCGTATCACGTTTCCCATCGTCACTCTGGCGGGGATCTTGCTGGCAAGAGGGGTTTTCGTGCATTTTGATGCCCCGGCTAGTTTACTCCGTCTAACCATACCCTTGCTATTGGCACTGATTTTGATTCGCCTGCTGGTCTACTTGTTGCGTAAGGTCTTTCCGCTTGCCGCCAAATTGAAGTCATGGGAGTTGAGTATCGCAGGAATGGCTTGGGCAGGGGTTGCACTGCATGTGACGGGTTTGCAGGAAAGCGTGCTTGAAAGTCTGGATGAGCTTAGCTTTCAGTGGGGTCATCAGTCTGTTTCACTGCTGCTGGTTGGACAAGGGATCATATCAATTGCAGCCACCATATTGATTTCGTTGTGGATTGCGCGTTTTATGGAAGCGCGCATCATGCGTATGGAGGAGATGGATCTTAGTTCTCGCGTATTGCTAAGCAAAGTGATACGCGGTGTACTATTGGTGTTATCCGTGTTGGTCGCACTCTCATTAGCAGGTATTGATATTCGTGTTTTATCCGTATTCGGTGGTGCGCTGGGTGTCGGTTTGGGATTTGGATTGCAACGTATTGCCAGTAACTATATATGTGGATTTATTATTCTGTTGGATAAATCGATACGCTTAGGGGATGTCATTACGCTGGATAACCGGTATGGGACGGTGAGTCGTTTAACCGGTCGCTATATGGTGTTAAGTGGTCAGGATGGTGCCGAGTCACTGATTCCGAATGAAATGGCTATTACTCAAGGCTTGCTGAACCATTCGTTTACGGATCGAAATACCCGCATCAAGATCAGTTTGCAAATTGCTTATAGTAGTCCCCTGGAGCTAGCCATGGAGCATATGCTAGCAGTGGCAAAGGCGCATCAGCGCGTCCTGGATGATCCTGCTCCCAGCGTTAATCTGGTGGAATTTGCTGATAATGGTTTGAAGCTGGAGCTGTCCCTGTGGATAGAAGATCCAGAGGTGACGCAAGGGGCGCTACGCTCTGAGATCAATCTGGCTATCTGGCGCGTATTTCAACTCGAAGGCATTGAGATTCCCTATCCTCAGCACGAAGTGCGAATTGTGAAAAGCTAAAATACGCTCCGCAAAAAAGACAATAAATCAGCTGTTGTACTAATCCTTTGATCTATACGTAATGTTATTGCGCAGCAGGTTTAGGGCGTTTGCCGATTTTAACTTTTGAATTTATGGTTTGACCGTCGCGCACCATTTTTATGGAGACGATTTTTCCGGGCGGTAAGTTAGAGATGGTTTCGAGCATCGCACGCCAGTTGTCAATTAAATGATCATCAATCGAAATCAACAGGTCGCCGGGTTTAATTCCCGCAGTGTGTGCAGGGCTGTTGCGGATAATTTCGGTAATCAACACGCCATGGGCATCACCGAGTTGCAGGGATTGTATCAATTCAGGGGTGAGTTCTTGTATGGCAGCCCCTATCCAACCCCGTGTTACTGAACCTGTCTGGATTATTTGCTCCATAGTCTTTTTGACTGTGGTGGCAGGAATGGCGAAGCCTATGCCTAACGAACCGCCATTGGGCGAATAGATCGCGCTGTTAATGCCAATCAGATTGCCATTGATATCAACCAATGCACCGCCAGAATTTCCTGGGTTGATGGCCGCATCGGTCTGAATAAAACTCTCAAAGGTATTTAAGCCCAGATGGTCGCGCTTAAGCGCGCTGATGATGCCCATGGTGACGGTTTGTCCTACGCCAAAGGGATTGCCGATTGCCAGTACCATGTCGCCTATATGCGCAGTTTCAGGATGGCCAAAGGTAATGGCAGGTAAGGAGCCGGCTAAATCAATTTTAATCACGGCCAGATCGGTTTCAGGGTCAGAGCCTATCACATGGGCGCGGGATTTACGGCCATCGGCAAGCGCAACTTCAATCTGATCTGCGGCTTCTACAACGTGATGGTTTGTTAGGATAAAGCCATCCGGGCTTACGATAACCCCTGAGCCTAAACTCGAACTTTTTTGCGGCGTATTATCCGGGTCGCCAAAGAAAAATCGAAAGCGTGGATCTTCTACAAAGGGAGAAGCCGGCGTTTTAATCGTCGTGCTGGTGTAAATATTGACGACGGAAGGCATGGCTTTTTTAGCAGCTGCGCTTAAGCCGGAGACGGGTAATGCTCCTTCAGAAGGAAGGGTTGAGGTTTCATACAAGGTCACCACGCCATTGTGTGCCGCCGTGGGTAGTAGCTCTGGTCTTAGCGTATGAATGATGAACAGCAAAGCGAGGGCGATGGTGACAGTTTGAGTAAAGAGTAGCCAGTGTTTACGCATGATAAGATGCTCTATATGTCAATAAAGATTAATCAGGGAAAAGCATGAAGCTCATTGAGTTGGTAGATTATAACGCAAGCCTGTTACAAACCCATCTCTTCAAGGACTATAGTCCGAATGGTTTGCAGGTGGAAGGGCGTAATGAAATCACGCGGATTGCAACGGCGGTTACGGCCTCTAAACAGGTCCTGGACGTGGCGATAGACTGGGGGGCGGATGCCATTTTGGTTCATCACGGTTATTTTTGGCGCAATGAAGATGCGTGTATCGTCGGTATTAAAAAATCTCGCCTGGCTCAATTGCTTGTAAATGATGTCAGTCTTTTGGCCTATCATTTGCCCTTGGATGCTCATGTTGATTTGGGTAATAATGCGCAGCTGGGAAAATTGCTGGGTTTGGCAGTGTCATGCCAATTTGGAGAGCAGAATATCGCGTGGGTGGGTTACCTGGATGTGCCATTAACCCTGGCGCAATTTGCCGAGCGCATCGGAATACGCCTGCAACGCCTGCCGCAGGTTATCGGGAGGGATGAGCAAATCATACGGAAAGTCGCCTGGTGTAGTGGCGGTGCACAGAATTATTTTGAAGCTGCCATCAGGCTGGGTGTTGATGCTTATCTGACCGGTGAAATATCCGAATGCAGCTATCATTTAGCTCAGGAAAGCGGAGTGGCGTATATCGCGGCGGGTCACCATGCCACTGAACGATTGGGTATACAAGCGTTGGGAGAAGTTCTGGCCGCACGCTTTAATCTTGATCACCGGTTTTTTGACCAGAATAATCCGGTCTAAAAACAGGCTTGGTATTGATATATTTAATCGGCACGCTTGCGACGCAATTGATCCAGGGAAATAGCCATGCTTCGCGGCGCAGCACTTAATGCAACATTAGCCCGGGTGATCTCGTCACCATAATCGAGCAAAAATGGGGAGAGTATTGTCTCAGCTTCATCGAGTAACTTTTCAGGGTCGAACGCGAAGCGTTGTAAGAAGTCTCGTCGACGCGGGTAAAGTGTCGACCATTGCCAGGCAATGAAATTTTCATTTTGCTTGAAGCCTGTTGCAGCGAAACGGGATTTGAGCGCGGCAACGTCGGGCAGGGTTAATTGCGCTATGGTGGGTGCGGTTTGCCACATGAGACCGAAAAAAATACGCCACGCACCGCCTAGATATTGTTGTTCCATCATGGGAAAAAGGTTGGTGGAGCTAGAATCTTGCAATCCGCATTGTAGGCCCACCAATAGGTCGCTTTGATTTCGATCTTCAATGGTGCGCCAATCGCATGAAAAGTGGTCATTGCGTGACATCAGGCGTTGCTGCAAGGATTGCCAGAAAAGGGAATTCATTTGTACACGTATGTCGTCTACCTGTTCTGCAACCGATAATGCTAAAGGGAGATTTTCGGGTTTGGCAAAAAAACTCAGTACAGCCTGTTCTTCATTCATGTAATGTGCCTTCTCGTAAATTGAGGGATATGGTATATAAGCAAATGATGTAAGACATCGAAATATATGAAGGTTTTTATGGAACTAAAATGCTAAAACATAAACACAGTTGACTTTATTTTTTAAACCAGACATTATTCAACCGTGTTCGCGTAACTGATAAATCTGAAGTAATTAAAATCAAGATCAGATAATAATATAACGCGACGCATCGCATCAAAATAATCCGATTTGACTGTCCATTCATGCAATTTTGGCATGGGATCATTTGTTTGTTGGGGGGAGTCCTTACGATGTACCGTTATCTACGTTTACCTATCCTTTTGGTAGGTCTGTTTTTGGCTGTAAGTGCTTATGCGGCCAATAATTCTCAACCTGCACTTACGACTGAAGATGGTCTGGGTCCTCAGGTTCAGCAGCCTATTGAGTTTCCACATAATCGACACGCAGGTCTACATGATGCCAGCGACCCTAATAAGGGTGGTATGGAGATCAACTGCCAGTATTGTCATACCTATGCCAGACGGAGTGCGGTAGCAGGAATTCCGCCGCTGCAAAAATGTATGGGCTGTCATAACAGCATAGACTCTGTCAAAGACAGGCCTCGCATTAAAGAGTTATTCAAATACTGGGAAGCCAAAAAGCCTATTCCCTGGAAAAAAGTTCATGATCTGCCTGATTTCGTTCGATTTAATCATGAACGTCATGTGAAACGTTTTGTAGAACAGCAAAATCGACCCGTTCAAGAAGCGTGTGGATATTGCCACGGTGATGTGAAAGAAATGACGGTTGCTCGCAGACAAAAGCCATTGGCCATGGGTTGGTGCGCAAGTTGTCATGAAAAGGATCATCCTGTGACGGCTGAGGGGGGGACACCTGTTGATGGACAAGCTTATTGGTATAGCTTCCAAAAACCGGTAAAAACATCAGATAGTGCTTTAGCTCCTAAAGCTAAAGGCCCGAATGATTGCTGGCAGTGCCACAAGTAAGCTGTCATGAAAACTAAAGAATTTACCGGAGGGACTGTGATGATAGACAGTGGAATTGATCGGCGTGATTTTTTGAAGGTGTTGGGCTGGAGTGGCGCGGCAGTTGCGTTATCCGGCTGCGGCAATACTTCAATTGAAGACGGCAAGGAAACGGTTGTTTCCTATGTTGAAGCAAATGATTATATGGTTCCCGGCATCGGGGTTTACTTTAACTCAACCTGCGCACAATGTGATGCGGGTTGCAGTATCAACGGGCGTATCCGTGAAGGTCGTGTGTTGAAGCTGGAAGGGAATCCTGATTCGGCAATCAATAAAGGCAAGTTGTGTGGCTTAGGTCAGGCGGGTGTTCAGCATCATTACAATCCCGACCGTGTGCGTGAACCGTTGTTGCGTAAAGGTAATAAGGGTGAAGCGATTAGCTGGGATAAGGCTTATGCCTTAATTGCAGAAAAAATGGCGGGTGTGCAGGGGGACGAAATTGCGCTGCTCTCAGGTGGTGTGAGCGGTCACTTGAAGGTGTTGCTCGGTAATTATCTGGACAGCCTGAATACGAAGAATCATTTCGTCTACGAGGCGGTTGCACCAGGTGTGGTGCGTGCGGCAAATCAAAAGGCATATGGCGTAGAAATGCCGCGTTATCGCCTGGATAAGGCAAAGGTAATCTTGTCTTTCGGTGCTGATTTCCTGGGAGCATGGGTTTCTCCGGTACATTTTTCACAGCAATACGCACAATTTCGCAAGGGTGTCGACGGTCAGCGCGGTGTGTTGGTGCAAGTTGAATCAAAAATGACATTGACGGGTGCGAATGCAGATCGTTGGTTGGCAGTTAAGCCGGGCACAGAAGGTGTGCTCGCATTAGGTATTATCAATGCGCTGGGTACGGCTGCCGGCGAAGTGGCTGATCTGGTGAAAGAGTACAGTCTGGTTCGCGTGAGTCGTGAAACGGGTGTGTCAGTAAGTCAGATTGAGAAAGTGACAGCGCTATTGAAAATGCGTAGTCCAAGTTTGGTCTTGGCAGGAAGTGCGGCCGAAGGATATGCGCATGGTTCACAAAATGCCGCTGCGATCAATTTGCTTAATCAAGTATTAGGTAATGTGGGCAAGACTATCGAAGCGCCTGTTTCTGTGCCCTTCCCGCAAATGGTGCCCAGCAAAGGCAATACCGCAGCCCTCAAAAAATTCAATGATGGTCTGAGTGCAGGTAAATACAAGGTGGTGTTTAGTTTTGGTGCGAATCCAGTCTTTACAGCGCCTGGTGCATTTAAATTCAAGGATAATTTTGCGAAGGCAGGTTTTAAGGTCGCTTTCGCACATTATCTTGATGAAACCGCTTTGCAAGCGGATTTGGTTTTGCCATTGGATTCTGCGTTGGAAGACTGGGGAACGCAAGTTCCTGAGTATCTTACTGAAGGCGCACAAATCAATATTCAGCAGCCTTTGATGGAAAAGTTGCATGCGAATACGCGCGGGGTGGGTGATATTGTCCTGGCTTTGCTTAAGCAGAAAAAATCAGAAGAATATAAATCGTATGAAGATTACTACGCCTATCTGCGTAGTGCGCTGCTGCAAAACAAAGGTGCACTGGGTGGCGGTGGAGCGGATGATGACACCTTCTGGACGGATACCTTGAGTCGGGGCATAGTGAAGTTGGCTGGATCTGCCGTTGGCTTGACTGGGCATCAGAATGTTGCGGGCCTGAAATTGCCGGCAGTCGCTGAAGAAAACGAACATTATCCTCTGTATCTGATACCCGGAGTAACGGCGAGTCTGCGCGATGGTCGTCATACGAATCAGCCATGGCTGCAAGAATCTCCTGATCCACTGACTACTATCGTGTGGGATTCGTGGGTAGAGATACATCCTAAAAAGGCGACTGAATTGGGTATCGTTGAGGGGGATATTGTTGAGGTAACTTCCCGTACCGGTTCTGTCAAGGCGCAGGTCTATATTTTCCCCGGCATACATCCTGAGGCGGTCTCTATTCCTGTTGGACGCGGACATGATGCGATGGGTCGTTATGCTAAGGGTTATGGCGTTAATCCATTCCAGATTATGGATGCCGTTTTTGAAGTCGAGACCGGTGAATTGGCGATGCATGAGACACGAGTCAAGATTCATAAAACGGGTCAGCGTGTACTGGTAGTCAAGGATGAAGGTGCTGCGGGCGCGTTGCAAATGGGCAGAAAGATTGCCTCTCGCGTGTCTACCGATCAAATTGATTTGTCGAAGGAGGTCTGAGTTATGTCGGTAAGCAATTTATTAGAAAATTGGGCGCAGGTAAGGCATGAGCACCCGATTAATGACAAGCCGCATGATCCCTATAAATGGGCGATGGCGATTGATCTTGATGCCTGTACCGGTTGTAATGCCTGTAGTGTAGCCTGCTATGCAGAAAATAATCTGCCTGTGGTCGGTCGTGAGAAGTTTCAGCACGGTCAACAAATGCACTGGATGCGTGTCGAGCGTTACTGGGATGAAGATGGCCGTGAATTCCCTGATCAGGGTTTCCAGTTTTTGCCTATGATGATGTGTCAGCAGTGTGAAGCCGCTCCTTGCGAGACGGTTTGTCCGGTAGCGGCAACGAATCACACGGCTGATGGTTTGAATTCACAGATCTATAACCGTTGTATCGGTTCTCGTTACTGCTCGGCTAACTGCCCGTTCAAGGTGCGATATTTCAACTGGTATGACTATCCGACGACGGACAATGTTTGGCCGGCCGAGATGACGCAACAGTTAAATCCTGACGTGTCTGTACGCGGCAAGGGTGTGATGGAAAAATGTACGTTCTGCGTACAGCGTCTGTCAGCAGCTAAGGTGGTTGCCAAAGGCGAAGGTCGTATCGTACGTGAGGGTGAGGTACAAACAGCTTGCCAGCAGGCTTGTCCGACCGGTGCGATTTCGTTTGGTAACCTTGTTAATCCTGAATCACGCGTGCACAAGCAATGGGAAGCGCAGCAGGTCGTACTCGATAAGGATAAGCAAGAAAAGGATGAAAAAGAAGAACGTGCTGTGTTACGTGGCTACCGAATTCTTGAAGAGCTGCGTGCTTATCCATCCGTGATGTATCTGGAACGTGTGCGCGAAAGCGCTGTTTAGTCACTTAGGCTAACGGAACTACTTTAAGGAATAACAATGAAAGATATCCGCGAAGACATCGCTTGGGCCAAGATTAACCAGGATGTGTTGAAAAGTCTGGAAGCCCCTAGAAAGCTGTATTGGGTCATCCTGTTTTTTGCACTGCTGGCATTCGGTTTTGGTCTGGGTTGTGAGGTTTATCAATACCAAACTGGTATGGGTGTGGCTAATTTAAATAATCCACAAGTGTGGGGGCTGTATATCGCCACCTTCATTTTCTGGATCGGTATGAGTCACTCAGGTACGTTACTGTCGGCGATTCTGCATCTTATGCATGCTGACTGGCGTAAGCCTATTTACCGTTTTGCCGAAGCGATGACCACGTTCTCTTTGATGACGGCAGGTTTGTTCGTTATGGTGCACATCGGTCGTTTATGGATGTTCTACTATGCGTTACCCTACCCGAATGACAGAGGTATCTGGCCTAACTTCCAGTCTCCCTTGCTATGGGATGCAATGGCAATTTTCACTTACCTGAGCTCATCTGTCTTGTTCCTGTTTGTCGGGATGATTCCGGATCTGGCGATTGTTCGTGACAATATGCATGCCGGATGGCGTAAAAAGTTGTACACGCTGCTGGCATTGGGTTGGGAAGGTACAGATAGACAGTGGCGTAATTTCCGTGTCACCTATCTGACTATCGCCTGCTTCCTGATTCCTTTAGCTGTGTCTGTGCATTCTATCGTTGCATCCGACTTTGCTATGTCACAACAGCCAGGCTGGCATGTTACCTCGTTCCCGCCTTATTTCGTTGCAGGGGCGTTGTATTCAGGTTGTGCTGCGA
Organism: uncultured Nitrosomonadales bacterium; assembly: GCA_903861075.1. Lineage (GTDB taxonomy): Bacteria > Pseudomonadota > Gammaproteobacteria > Burkholderiales > Gallionellaceae > Gallionella. The sequence continues at coordinate 13,495 of CAIOSY010000036.1, read as the reverse complement.
TTATTACGTTGTTCATCATGTTGCGTTATGTGTTCAAGTTTGAGGAATACATGACTTTGCCTATCTTGAAAAAGATTGTTCGCCTGACTTTTGCTATCGCGATGATCTGGACTTATCTGAATGCGGTTGAATTCGCATCGGTTTGGTATAGCCATGATGCGGTATCTAAAGACGTACTGATACAGAAGATGACCGGGAACTATGCGCCGTTCTGGTGGGGTATGATTTTCTGTGGCTCTGTCGTACCTTTGGTGTTTGCATTCAAGCGTTTTCAGACCAATATTCCGGTTCTGTTTGCAACCTCATTGCTGCTGAATCTGGGTATGTGGTTAGAGCGCTGGATGATTGTTGCTCCTACTTTCTCACATGGCTACTATCCATGGACATGGGATCATGATCAATGGCCTTCTATGGTTCAATGGGGTATGGTTTTTGGTAGCTTTGGCTGGTTTACTTTGCTGTTCCTGATCTTCTGCAAAGTCTTCCCATCCGTATCCATGTATGAAGTGAAGGAAATGGTTTACCACCGTACTTTGCATCTTAAAAAGAGCGAAGCAGCAGAAGAGGGAGCGCACTAATCATGAGTAAACGTCATTTACTTGCGTTGTATAGTAATTTTGATGAGGCCGAAGCGGTCGTTAAGGAATTACGCACAGCAACCATTAACGGTTTTGATGTCAAAGATGACATGGTTATTAAGTCTCCCATTGAGCATCCTGAAGTTGAGGAGTTTTTGGGAGACAAGCCGGTCTACGTTCAATGGTTCACGCTAATCGGTGCCTTGTTAGGTGGTTTATTTGGTTTCTTCCTGATTTCAGGAGCACAGGCCAATTTCTATATGCAGTTGAAGGGAGGGAAGCCTATCGTTCCCTTCCCGCCTAATTTTGTTTTGACTTATGAAATGTTTATTCTGGGTGGCGTCTTCATCACGATTCTGGGCTTTTTAATCTGTGCGGGTTTGCCTGCAAAACGCTCAGCTTTATATAGCTCAAAAGTTTCAGTGGATAACATTGCTATTTTGGTTAAGGCTGAAGAAGGTGCAATCAGTGTGTTGAAAGCAATTTTTACTAAGCATAAGGCATTGGAAATTCAGGAAGAGGCAGGGAAATGAAAAAATTATCCTTAGCAATGAAGCCCCTGGTCAATCGACTAGGCGACCGCAAAATGATCGCTAAATCACTGGTTATTTCGTTGATGTTGGCGCCTACGTTTGCACAGGCCTGGCCATGGTCGCAAGATATGGCCAATCAAGTCAGTATTAAACCGCAGGAAAGTGTCAATCCGGCCAATCCGGGCATGGCGCTGTTCCCTAAGCGTTCACAACCGGTTACCGGCACCACCGTGATGGTGAAAGACCTCGATGCGGCTAAGAAAATGGTCAATCCTATTGTCGCCAATGACGCATCGGTTGATAAGGGACGTCGTTTGTATGAAATCTATTGCACGCCGTGTCATGGCAAGTCCGGCACCGGTGACGGCCTGGTCGGTACCAAGCTGCCCTACAAGCCCTGGAACCTGACGTCATCTAACGATGTGCATCCATGGGATAGCAAGGATTATCCGGACGGTTATATCTTCGGTGTGATGTCTTTAGGTCTTGCTGTGATGCCAAGTTATGCGAATGACCTTTCTGCGACCGAACGCTGGCACGTAGTTAACTACATTCGCAAAGTATTGCAAAAGGCGCCGGTAGTATCTGCTGCGGCTCAGTCGAAATAGGAGGCTATAAAATGTTGGCATACAGTAATTGGGCTGTCTTGACAGTTTGTTTTGTGGTGGTGCTATCGCTGGCACTGAGTGGCGTTGCATTATGTTCGGTGTTGCATTTGGTGGGTGCGCAGTGGCGTTTTAATGTACGTCATTTGGCTGTGTCACTCTACGCTTTGTTTCCTTTGGCCTTTGTTTTATTGGTTATCCTGCTTGTGGGAGGATCGCATACTTTCCCGTGGTGGGAGGTTCATGTCGGTGCTGAAGCGCATATGCCAGGCTGGTATCAGCCTCACTGGTTGATGAGTCGTGAAGTAGTCGGTATTATTTTCATGATGGGTCTGTATTGGGTGTTTATCCAGCGTCAGGCAGTCAGCGAAGCCAGTCCTGAGGATGCCGCACGCTTTCACAGCATAGCGACCTGGATTCCATTCTTCTTCGTTCTTTATAGCACGATGGTTGCATGGGATTTTGAAATGACGCTGGTACCGCATTGGCATAGTGCTATTTATGGTCTGCAGCAATTTGTGAGTAATTTTGGTATGTTCCTCGCTTTTCTGGTTGTTTGGATCTATGCGCTCAATAGCGGTAAAAAGTTAGTAACGCCTGTTCCTGATAAAATCTATAACTATTTGGCTCAAATGTTGCTCGCGTTTACTTTGCTCTGGATTTATACCTTTGATGCCCAGTATCTGACGATCTGGTACGGCAATATTCCAGACGAAACAGACCGTGTATTTGCGATGCAAAATGGTGATTACACCTTCATTTGGTGGTCTATGTTGGTACTGAAATTTGTTGTGCCATTCGTGGCCTTCTGCTTCCCAGGGCCTCGTCATAATGTTACTGCTATCAATGTTGTTGCGATTTGTATTATCATTGGCACGCTTTTCGAACGCTACGTTTGGATTGGTGGTGTTACAGGCACGGGCAGTTATCCTTTTGTCGCGACGATTTGTGTTGGTGGTATCGTTGCGTTAATCGGGTTTTACCTTGTGCGTGGTTACATGCAAAGTAGAAATCTAATTAAGGGGTAATTGCGTAATGATGAGATTGTATTCGGGGACAGTTTGCCCCTACAGCCATCGGTGTCGAATTGTATTATTCGAAAAAGGTATGGATTTTGAAGTGATTGATGTTGATCAGCTAGGTAAGTCAGATGATCTGGCCAGCGTCAATCCTTATAATAAAGTACCTGTTTTGGTTGAACGCGATCTTGTGTTAACTGAGGCTAATATTATCAATGAATATATTGATGAACGTTTTCCGCACCCTCAGTTGATGCCTGCTGATCCTGTCATGCGGGGTAGAGCTAGACTGTTTTTGTATCGATTTGAACAAGAATTGTATAGTAATGTCAATGTCATTATGCAGGGGGGGAAAACGGTCGAGAAGTCACGCGCTATTATTCGTGAAAACTTAACGCAACTTGCACAAATTCTTAGCAAGCAAAAATTTTTGCTCGGCAGTGAATTTTCTATGCTGGATGTGGCGATAGCTCCCTTGCTATGGCGTCTCGACTTTTATGGGATACAGCTGGGTAAAGATGCGGCTCCGTTGTTGAAATATGCTGAGCGTTTGTTTTCTCGCCAAGGTTTCATTGATTCTCTGACACCGGCAGAACGGGCGATGCGCAAGTGAGTGATTTGTCTACCCGTCCGTATCTGATTCGTGCGATACATGAATGGTGTGTCGATAGTGGATTGACTCCCTATATTTCGGTTCGGGTAAGCGATCGAACCGATGTGCCGTTGGCTTATGTCAAGGAGGGTGAGATAGTTTTGAACCTGAGTGTAGGTGCCGTACGTAATCTGGAATTGGGTAATGAAGTAATTACATGTAGCGGAAGATTCGGCGGTGTTTCTTTTGACATTATGGTTCCTGTTGATTCGGTTATTGGGATTTTCTCCAAGGAAACAGGACAAGGTTTAATCTTTCAAGGGCCGGATATTTCTAATCCCCCCCCTGCCGAACCAACGAAACCGATACATCGTAAGCCTCAATTGACCATCGTTAAGTAGAATGCAGTGCATGACAATAAAAAAGCCGCGTAAGCGGCTTTTTTATTGTCATGCTATATGGGGTGTCAGTGCGGCGTGCATTTTGCTCATGGCTTTTTGTTCGATTTGACGTATGCGTTCTGCTGATACGTTAAATTCAGCGGCCAACTCATGTAGTGTGGCATTATGGTCTTCGCATAGCCATCTGGCTTCTACAATACGCCGGCTACGTTCATCAAGGCTAGCCAGCGCCAGCGCAAGTCCTTGAGTGCGTCGCAGATCACCTTCGGTCGTTTCTAGTATGTTGGAAGGTTCGTGCGCCTCATTGTCAGCTAGGTATTGTATCGGTGCGTAATGATCATCCTCATCTGTACCGGTCGGTTCCAGAGCGACATCGTTTCCTGCGAAACGACATTCCATTTCTATCACTTCATTTTCACTAACATTGAGTTTTTGCGCTATTTCTGTGATCTGTGCGGGTTTGAGTGAGTCCGTGCTCTGTCTCAAACTACGAAGATTAAAAAACAACTTACGCTGCGCCTTCGTCGTGGCGATCTTTACCATGCGCCAATTGCGTACCACAAATTCATTTATTTCTGCCCGTATCCAATGCAAGGCGAAGGAAACCAAACGTACGCCAAACTCAGGATCGTAATGCTTAACGGCTTTCATCAGGCCAATGTTGCCTTCCTGAATCAAGTCGGCTTGTTGTAATCCATATCCTGCATAGCCGCGTGCAACGCTTACCACAACGCGTAAATGCGACAAGACTAGTTTTCGGGCGGCATCCAGATCATTTTCTTTGCGAAAGCGTGTAGCGAGATCAAGCTCTTCTTCCTGTGTCAGTAAAGAGTAGTGTTTTACTGAGTTGATATAGCTATCAAGGCTGCCAAGAGTACTCGGGGTAGGTAAGCTGATGGTCATATTCACAGATTTGATCTCCAAAATAATTTAACACTGGCGCATTTGAGCAATATTGCTCAATAAGGTTCAGCTTTTAGTTGTGTTAATAAGAGGGATGCGTAAATAGAAAAAACTGAAGGATTATACTTGGTTATTTATAGTTCAACTCGGCATATGGCTGTTATTAACTGGCAAGCCCGTACGGCGTGGAACAAGAGCGATTGCTGTGTGGCAACACTCCTGTTTCATGCATTATTTATCTGACAATGAGCATTCAGTATTCATCACATTACCTGCGGCCCATCCTGCAATAGCAATTCCGAAGATAACACAAACCATCGCTAATTCTTTACTCAGGAAAAAACCACCTACAATCCAAAGTGTAGCGGCCACAATGAAAGGTAGTACCATAGTTTTACAATTTCCGCTTGCCATTAACATCTCCCTAATCGATTTTTATTGATCGTTTTTCACTGCTTTCGAACTGTACCATTTTTTCGAAAAAAAAACAGTGTGTCAAGTTGATTATTAAACTATTAATCTCAGCCCTTGTTAGCGAGACTCGACCTTGCCAAGGTAGAGTGCGACGGATAGCCATGAACCTACCCATCCAAGGTAGGTGGAAAACAGCAATAAAAGCAGGCTGTCATTTAAGCTGAGTGCTTGCAGATTAAATTGGCTGGCATAGAGTTGTGCTAAGGTGGCTAAGGGTTGCTTCAGGAAGTATAAGCTTGCATAGATGATCAGCCAGGCTGTAATACCACCGAGTAAGCCTTGAATTGCACCGAAGTAAACAAACGGACGACGTATAAAGGCGTGGGTGGCGCCTATGAGTTTAGAAACCTGGATTTCGTTTTGATGAGTGAGTATCTGTAATCGTATGGTGTTAAAGGTTATGGCGATTAGCCCTATGCTCAGAAGCCCGGCGAGTGTCATTATTGCAATGCGTGCAAACGCCAGCATGGCTTCGAGTTTATAAGCCCACGATGAATCAAGTTGGGCTAGGTCTACTTTTGAAAGTGACTGGAGTCGGGCGCGCAGTTCGTCTAGTGATTTGGCATTTTGAGCGCGGGCTGTAATGATAAAGGCATCCGGAAGCGGATTGCTCTCAAGTGCGGTGATGACGTCATTGAGTCCGGTGCGCTTTCCCAGTGTCTCGAGTGCTGTTTTTCGGGGGATAAATTCCACTTTTTCGATCTGAGTGTTTTTTTTCAGTTGCTCGCGAATTTTGACTACATCCGCATCGGTTGCATCCATCGATAAGAATAAACTAATTTGGGGAGATGCGGACAACTGTTCCAATACCTCTTGTCCGTTTTGCAATAATACGTATAACCCGGTAGGTAAGCTTAGGGCTATACCGATAACCATCAAGTTCAGTAAGCCGGATAAAGGGGAAGAAAAAAGACGGTGTAGTGCCTGTTTTACGATCCAAAAATGTTGTCCGGCCATACTCATTGTGCGGCTCCTGAGTTTTGTAGGTTCGGTGATGAGTGTTGTATTTCACCTTGTTTTAATTCAATTGCCCGAATTGAGGTGTTCCGCAGCATATCGGCATCGTGTGTTGAAATGAGTAGTGTGACTCCAACCTGATGAAATGATTTAAATATCTTCATGATTTCCTGTGCATATTCAGCATCCAGATTGCCTGTAGGTTCGTCAGCTAGCAAAATAGAGGGACGATTGACGATGGCACGTGCAATGCAAAGGCGCTGTTGTTCACCGCCTGAGAGTGCAATAGGATAAGCGTTTTCACGATCGAGCAAACCGACTTTATCTAGTGCTGCACGAACCCGTTTATTGCTTTCTTTGGGGTCAAAACCGCAAATTTGCAAAGGAAGCAGTACATTATTAAAAACGTTGCGATCAAAAAGTAGTTTGTGATCTTGAAAAATAATGCCTAAATGTCGTCTTAAATAGGGTAAGGCAGCGCTTTTAAGTTGACTGACATTTTGGCCGTTTACCAGCACGCTACCCGTATTAGGTCGCTCGATGGCGGCGATAAGTTTGAGTAAAGTGCTTTTTCCCGCGCCGGAATGTCCCGTTAAATAAGCCATTTCACCTCTGGCAAGTTCAAACGAAACATTTTTTAGCGCATCAAAGCCATCCTTGTAGCGCTTGCTCACTTGATTGAATGAAATCATGCTGATTGGCCTAGTAAGGCTGCGATAAACTCTTCTGCAACGAAAGGACGCAGATCGTCGAGACCTTCACCTACCCCGATAAATCGCACGGGAATCGGATGAGCGCGCGCGATGGCGGCGATAACGCCACCTTTAGCTGTCCCGTCGAGTTTGGTGAGTATCAAGCCTGTTACACCGAGTGCTGCATCAAAGGCTTTTACCTGGCTTAATGCATTTTGCCCTGTATTGGAATCGAGAACGAGTAAAACCTCATGAGGTGCGTCCGGTAAAACTTTGGCGATGACGCGCTTTACTTTCTTAATTTCTTCCATTAAATGCGCCTGGGTTGTTAATCGGCCAGCTGTATCTGCTAGCACGACATTGATTTTACGTGCTTGTGCCGCTTGTACGGCATCGTATATGACGGCAGCGGCATCACCGCTTTGTTGCGCGATGACGGTCACATTGTTGCGCTCTCCCCAGGTCATGAGTTGCTCACGTGCTGCGGCGCGAAATGTATCACCGGCAGCGAGCAAAACAGATAATCCTTGCGATTGCAGATATTTAGCCAACTTGCCTATGGACGTGGTTTTTCCCGCGCCGTTAACGCCCACCATCATGATAACGAAAGGCTGGTGTGTGTTGGCCTGCAGCGGTACAGCCAGAGGGCTTAGTAATTTGAGCAGGCAATGGGCAAGGCCGGCTTTAAGTTCTTCTGCCTCGGTGAGTTTGTTTTCTTTAACATGGCGACGCAGATCCGCGAGTAGTGCCCGGGTTGCATCCATGCCGACATCCGATGTGATCAGGATGGTTTCGAGTTCTTCATAGAGTTCATCGTCAATTTTGCCCCCGCGGCTGAATAGCTCGGCCAGTTGATTGCCGGTGCGTGATAAACCTGACTTTAAGCGCTCAAGCCAGCTGCGTTTTTCGATGTTGTTATCAGGGATTTTATTCGGGCTGCTTTTTTTTAAGAAACTAAACATGTCTGATGTATTCCAGTGGCGATAGTTAGGGCATAATACAAACGGCCACTTTTCGTGGCCACTGTTGTTATTTTATGCCGATTAGTCATTTTGGGGTTAGAGATTATGAGGATTTATCTGTTTGCGACTGCTTTGCTGGCGGTAATGTTGTCACCGTCAGTCTATGCCGGGGTGTTTGAGCTCACATTGGCAAACGGTTTGAAGGTCATCGTTAAAGAAGATCACCGGGCACCTGTTGTGGTGCAGCAGATTTGGTACAAGGCGGGCAGCATGGATGAGCATACGGGTAAAACCGGTGTTGCGCATGTGCTTGAGCATTTGATGTTCAAAGGAACGCGTGGCGTTCCCGCAGGTGAATTTTCACGTCGCATCGCGGCGGCGGGTGGGAGAGAAAACGCCTTTACCAGTAATGATTACACCGCCTATTTTCAACAATTGCATAAGTCTCAGTTGCCGCTGGCAATGAAGCTTGAATCCGATCGTATGCATAATTTGAATTTAACGGCGGGTGAGTTTTCCAAAGAGATTAAAGTTGTGATGGAAGAGCGTCGTATGCGTACCGACGATGATAGTCACGCCCTTTTGCAGGAAAAACTCATGGGCGCTGCTTATCTTGAGCATCCGTATCAGCACCCTGTGATCGGTTGGATGAGTGACCTGGAACAGATGACGGTGCAGGATGCAAGGTCATGGTATCAGCAATGGTATGCACCTGATAATGCGACCCTGGTTATTGCAGGGGATGTGTATCACGCTCAGGTTTTTGAGCTGGCACAGCGCTACTATGGCAACATTCCGAAAAAGGGTCAGTCGGCTCGAAGACTTTTTAGTGAGCCTGTGCAATTAGGCATCAAACGTATGGTTGTTAAAGCGCCCGCGGAATTACCCTTGTTGGTGATGAGCTATCATGCCCCTAATATTGTCGATCCCTTGCATGACTGGAAGCCCTATGCTTTGGAAATGTTGGCGGGGGTTTTAAGCAGCACGGATTCAGCGCGATTGAATAAACATTTAGTGCGTGAGCAGCAATTGGCCAGTAGTGTGGGAGCAAGTTACGACTCAACCTCACGCGGACCGGGTTTGTTTAGCCTAGAGGCAGTGCCTAGTGCGGGGCAGAGCGTGGCGCAAATGGAAATTGCCTTGCGTGCAGAAATTGCCGGGCTGATTAAAAACGGGGTGGGTGCGGATGAGTTAAAGCGTGTCAAAGCGCAAGTGTTGGCAGGCGAAGTTTACAAGCTTGATTCCGTATTTTATCAGGCGATGCAGATTGGTCAGATGGAGTCGATAGGGGTCGGATATAAGGCGATTCCCTTGATGTTGGAGAAACTTCAGGCGGTCACGACGGAGCAGCTTGTGCAAGTGGCTTCGGAGTTTTTACAAGATGATAATTTGATCGTCGCGGTACTTGATCCTCAGCCGCTGTCAGGCAAGGCAATGCAGCCCGCAGGAGAGGCTAACCATGTACGTTAATAAACTATTGTTTTCTATCATGCTCTGTTGCATTGCGAGTGTCGCCGCTGCTACGCCGACCATTCAGCACTGGCAGAGTGCGACGGGCGCGCGGGTCTTGTTTGTTGAAGATCATGATATTCCTATGCTGGATGTTGCAGTGAGTTTTGCATCGGGAAGTGCTTTTGATAAGTCGGGCAAGCCGGGTGTGGCTAAATTGACGCATGAATTACTTGATTTAGGCGCTGGCGATTTGAATGAGGATCAAATATCAACGGGTATGGCTGATCTGGGTGCGCAACTGTCAGGCAGCTTCGACCAGGACAGGGCGAGCGTTTCGCTGCGAACGTTGAGTACGGAGCGCGACTCGGCTTTGAGTATTATGGCGCGTGTGCTGCAATACCCCGTGTTTTCAGAATCCATACTGATGCGTGAAAAAACACGCCTGATTGCCGGCTTAAAAGAAGCTGAGACTAAGCCGGAATTGATTGCTGATAAGGCTTTCAATAAGGCAGTGTTTGGTTCTCATCCTTATGCTTCCTCTTTGTCAGGGGAAATCAGTAGTTTGGAAACAATCACGGCGCAGGATTTAAAGGATTTTTATCAGTTACATTATCAGCGTGCGGTGGTTGCCATTATGGGCGATGTGACGCGAGTGCAGGCTGAAGCAATTGCAGTGCAGTTGACAAGGTATTTACCCGCATACACTGAGCAATCGAGCTTGCCCGCAGTTGTAATGCAAATCCAATCTAGCGAGCAGCGTATTTTTCATCCTGCTACGCAGAGTCATATTTTGACGGGTACACCGGGTATGTCGCGCAAGGATCCTGACTATTTCCCGCTGTATGTGGGCAACTATATACTTGGTGGCGGTGGTTTTGTCTCGCGACTGATGAATGAGGTCAGGGAAAAGCGGGGGTTGGCTTATAGCGTGTATAGCTATTTTATGCCACTCAAACAGACGGGCGCATTTCAGATTGGTCTGCAAACCAAAAAAGAACAAGCCAATGAGGCTTTGGCTTTGGTGGAGAAAACACTGGCAGATTTTGTTGCAAAAGGCCCTACTGAAAAGGAGTTGATCGCAGCAAAACAAAATATTATTGGCGGGTTTCCTTTGCGTATAGACAGCAATAAGAAGATATTAGATTACCTTTCCATTATCGGATTTTACGAATTGCCGTTAACTTACCTGGACGATTTTGCCGATAATATCGCTCATGTTACGACGACACAAATACATAGTGCATTTTCCCGGCATATTCATCCTGGTGCGATGGCAACTGTGATTGTCGGTGCGCCTGAGCCTATTTCCGGTCCCGTAGGAGCTCAAAATCAATAAAGTAAGAATAGGCGGGGGCGATTTACGCAGTCGCGTCATTACCTTTCCTGATGCGGAAGGTTTGCGTCCGACGCCTGACAGGGTACGAGAAACCCTGTTCAATTGGCTTGGGCAAACACTGTATGGCCGTAAATGTCTGGATTTGTTTGCGGGTAGCGGTGCGCTTGGTATTGAAGCGGCATCGCGTGGCGCAGCGCACGTTGTGATGGTGGAGAAAAACCCCTTGGTCTTTCGCGCGTTACGGGATAATGTCAAAAAGTTAGTCTGCGACAATGTATCCTTGCGCTATCAAGATGGATTAGAATTCATCCTTCGTGATGAGAGTCGCTACGATGTGATTTTTCTTGACCCGCCTTTTCAAAGTGACTATTTAACTAAGTTGCTGGCAATTTTGCCGCAGCATCTGGCACAAGACGGCTTGGTTTATGTTGAGTCAGGGAGTGTGATTGAGATTTCACTGCCCTGGTACGTTGTTAAGTCGGGCAGGGCAGGGCAGGTATGCTATCAGTTGATAGGTGTGGAAAAATAGGATGACTATGATTAAAGTGGTATATCCGGGTACATTTGATCCTATCACCAGCGGGCATGAAGATGTGGTGAGGCGTGCGACGGGATTGTTTGGCGAAGTGATTGTCGCGGTTGCGAAAAGTCGCACGAATACCTTGTTTACGTTGGATGAACGAGTTGATATGGCGCGGGAAGTATTCGCAGGGTTTAACAATGTTCGCGTGGAAGGTTTTGACGGTTTGCTGATGAATTTTGTTCGATCTCAGCACTCGCGTGTCGTTCTGCGGGGCTTGCGCGCAGCATCAGATTTTGAGTATGAGTTTCAGTTGGCAGGAATGAATCGTAATCTATTTCCCGAAATGGAGACCTTGTTTCTGACGCCGGCTGAACAATATACTTTTATTTCGGCTACTATGGTGCGCGAAGTGGCGCGATTTGGCGGGGAGGTAGGGAAGTTCGTCTCGCCTTCCGTTGCCATTAGATTGCAGCAAAAAAACCAAACGCGTTCCTGAAAATCCTGTATTTTTAGAGAGCGGAATTGATCTTAAGGAGGAGAAAAGAGTATGGCACTGTTAATTACCGATGATTGTATCAATTGCGATGTATGTGAACCCGAATGTCCGAATGACGCCATTTCGCAAGGCGACACTGTTTATGAAATTGACCCGAATAAATGTACTGAATGTGTAGGCCATTATGATACGCCCCAATGCGTGGAAGTTTGTCCGGTTGATTGCATCCCTAAGGATCCCTCTCATGTAGAAACAAATGCGCAACTTCAAGCAAAATACGATAAATTGATGGCTGCTAAACGTTGATTTATGACAAAAAAGACCGCAATAGCGGTCTTTTTTGTGTCTATTTTTTGTAATCACCTGGGTGTATCACGGCGGGCAGTTTGATGGGTGATTTAATTCTGAGTTGTTTGTTGACATTTTTTTCACCAAATACCAGCACAATGGCACTTTTTGGTACGCAAAAAATACCCGCAAGATATTGAATCATGTGCGCCGTTGCACCTCCTTGTCTTGGTATCGCGGCGGCATAGACTTCCAATTGATGGCCGATGACAACACCGATTGCATCTTTTTTTGAATTGGGGCGACCGATAATGTTGAGTACCAGCGTGTCGTCATCCCAATAATAAAAAGGGGGCGTTTTAGATAAATTCATTGATATGTGTTCCATATTCGCAAAACGGGATTTACATTTTGTGTTGCATTGATTGCAGGTAAACCGTACAAATCGAGTAGGGTACGCAACACATTGTAATGATTGATATGCTGGTCAGTGCTGCCCGTTTTAACCATGGGCCCGATGAATAGGGTGACAATGCGATTGTTTTCGCTACCGTCATCCTCGTCCCAGGTCAGAATTAACAAGCTGTTGTGTTGAAATGCCCAGGTAATATAGGGATCTATATGTGTTTTCAGCCAGTCGTCGGCTGTAGCAAAACTGCCGTCATGCATGTCATTGTGCTGATCGGGAATCACGAAAGATACCGTGGGTAGATGGCTATAATCTTCCGGGAAATCTTCAAATCTTAAATTTACACCGGGCGGCAACTTGCTGCCTTGCCAGTTTGCAACGGGATTGTGTTTACGCTGATAGCCAGCAGACCAGCAACGTAGATCGCCGGCAAACGGCAGGGATTCGGAATAGCTGGCAAAGCTTAGTCCCTTATTCGCCAGTGCGCTGGCAAGATTGTCACCATTAAATTGCAGTGGGCAGTTGTCATTCGTTTGGCCTTGGGTAGAACCTGAAAATAACGCCAGGTAATTGGGTTGGCTGGGGTGCGAAACTGCATAGGATTGTGTAAATAACATCCCGCGATGAATTAACTGGCGAATATATGACGCACTTTTAGATGGATCCATAATGTGCGAATAGCTGCGGTTTTCTTCAATAACCACCACCACGTGATCAGGATGCGGAAGTGATTCAGCCTGAGCTGTCAATGTAAGCAGACTTGCACAAAACAGTAGGAATATAGGCATAATAAATAGCTTTATGAGAATGAGGTGGTGTTCATAGTCGCCCTTTTTAAGTCTGGCAATGTTCGCAATAATAACTGGATCGTTGTCCCTGTTTGCAGTGTTTTATGGGGGAAGTGCAGCAAACACAGGGTGCGCCTGTCCGCCCATACACGCGGTGTTGTTGTTGAAAATATCCGGGGTTTCCCGCAGAGTTTACGAAATCGCGCAAGGTACTACCGCCAGCCGAAATTGCGTCGATGAGTGTGCTTCGTAGCGCATCGACTAACTTTACGCATTGTTGCTCGGAGAGATTGTCTGCACAACGGTGTGGCAGGATACCCGCGGTAAACAGTGCTTCGCTCGCATAGATATTTCCAATGCCGACCACAACATGATTATCCATAATGAATTGGTAACTACTCGCCCCCAATTTCTCCTGCCAAAGCCATCTGAATGGCGATCATAGGGTTCACACCCTTATAAGCCATGGTTTGCAGATAACTGGTGA
>CAIOSY010000035.1 GCA_903861075.1 uncultured Nitrosomonadales bacterium | reverse complement strand
TGTCACGCCTTAAGTTGCTAGCCTCCTAGGCTTAGTCCTGTAGGTTGGGCTAACGGCTCTATCGTTAACCCAACAATGCTCGGCAATAATGTTGGGTTGCGAAAAGATGCTGCCCAATCTACGCGGCTAAGTACCTAGAAAACACCCCATTCGTCATCCCGACATGGATTGCAACGGATCCAGAATACAAGGATGTAGATGTCGTAGTTAGAGTGTTTATCATGAAACTTATAGTGATGTGCCTCCGCCCTCCATGGCAACTGGTTTCCGGCAGTCCATGCAGGAATGACGATTAATGCAGTTTGCTTTAGCCACAACCGGTCTCTAAGGAAAAAGCGCCGCCTCTTTCGTTTTAGGCAAATTAGCCGCTTTATCTTCCTGAACTATCCAGCCACCCCCCATAGCGCGATATAAATTTATGCTCGCGGTAAAGCTGGCACTTTGAGTTTGAACTAACTCTATTTGTGCATCGAACAACTGCCGTATCGAATCTAGCACAGTAATATAATCTGTGTAACCTTCATCATAACGGATGCGGGATAAGTTGAAATAGTTTTGTACAGCATGAAGGCGCTTACTTTGCTTTTCTATCTGAACTTTGGTTTTATCAGTGCTCACCAACGCATTCTCAAACTCACGAAACCCAGAAATGATAGAGCGTTGGTAATTCGACACAGCGGCCTTTTGCGTAGCTTCGGCCGACTGAATCTGGCCTGCAATCTTACCTGCGGTGAATATCGGCGTGAGCAACGATGAGCCGACACTCCAGAAATTGGCGCCTGGCGTAAATAGTGTCGCCACTTGCGTACTCATCTGCCCCACATCACCAGTTAATGCAATTTTCGGAAAATATTGACTGCGAGCAACCCCAATCCTAGCGTTTGCGGCAATTAACTGCTGTTCTGCCTGCTGAATATCCGGTCGTTGTGCGAGCAGATCAGAAGGCAATCCGGCCGGCACTACTGGGAGTTTTAGCTCATCTAGACTTAGTCCACGAGGAATCGGGGCAGGATTATGACCTAACAAAACGTTCAGGGCATTTTCTGTTATCGCAATTTGTTTCTCATACAGTGGAATAAAAGCGCTGCGCCGTTGATATTCAGAGTCGGCCTGTTCAAGCTCCAATTCCGAAGAGTAACCTTCAATAAAACGGCTGTTGGCAATGCGCAACTCCTCCCCAAGGTTTTTAACAATACTTTGGGTGATCTCCAAATTTTTATCTAATTCGCGTAACGTGATATAGGTTTGTGCAAGCTCGCTTACTAGAGTCAAAATCACTGCCCGTTTGATCGCTTCCTGAGCAAAGAGATCGGCGCGAGCCGCCTCGTTGGCGCGGCGCAATCGCCCCCAAACATCCAACTCCCAGTTCATACCCGCACCCAACCGGGTATAATTAATTTCTTGGCTATTGTTTCCGCTACTTAATGGATCGCCCCCAGCGCTTTCAGGTTGACCATGAGCATAATTAGTAGTTCCAGAAATCTGAGGAAACAAATTGGCTCGAGTAGAGCCATACTGCCCCATGAACTGTTCGATATTAGCCACTGCTATTTTCAGATCCAGATTACCTTGCACCGCTTGATTCACCAGTCGATTCAAAACCGGATCGCCTAACTGTTCCCACCACTTTAAGTCGGTAGCATTTTTGCCGACATCGCTCTCAGCAAAACGCCACGCCTTAGGTACATCGACCTCGGGACGTATATAATCTGGGCCGATCTTAAAACAGCCGGTAAGCAACGCCGTGAGCGAAAAAACCATCAGTTTATTCATGATTTTGCTCCTGCTTAGCCTTTATTAACTCGGTGCTTTCACGCTTATCCGACCACTTTTGGACCACATAGAAGCTGACCGGAATCAAGAAAATGGCAATGAGTGTAGCCGCTGTCA
>CAIOSY010000034.1 GCA_903861075.1 uncultured Nitrosomonadales bacterium | reverse complement strand
GTTCGCGACCGGTCGCGGTTCATCCCCACGGGCGTGGGGAACACACTTCTTCCATCTCGTTGAATTTTATATTAAATTCAACGATTCAAAATTCTACCAGATTTTTAGAGAGCGCTCTGATCCAATTCAGGGAGAAAGGATACAAGTTTCACCCCATCCAGTTCCACCGGAATCCGCCTGTTATTACCCAGCGTCATAAAATCAAAACCTGCTTCGTTGTTGGTGCGCCACGCCATCACCGCGTTGCCATCCTCAATGCCCTTTTCCACTTGATCCCAAATATTGTCGCGAACTTTTGCAGAATAGGTTCCGACGTACACGCCAGCGCGAATCTCCAGCAGCCAGATAGCCAGACGTCCGCGCAAGCGCGGTGGGGCATTTTCAAGAACGATGACCAACATCGCCTAATCCTTCTGCATTGGGAATGGCGGGAAGAACTGATTCCTCAGGCGCTACTGGCGGGGCGATTTCGCCACCCGACAACATTTCCTCTATCCCCGGAATAATGCGCTCAAGCAACCTGCTTTCCCGAAATATATCGCGGCAAGCAAGGCGTACCTGCTGCTCCGGGTTATGTGGATTTTTCGCAGCAATCTTGAATGCCACAGGCACCACCGTCTCAAACTTATAGATATCCGCCACATCGTAAACAAAAGACAACGGCTTTCCGGTATGAATGAAGCCGACTGCAGGCGCATATCCCGCCGCCAGCACCGCAGCTTCAGTCACTCCATATAAACAGGATGTTGCGGATGAGAGGCAGCGGTTAGGCAAATCGCCCTTGTTCCATTCGCTGGTATCGTAATTACGCGCTTTCCATTCCACACCGTATTTCTTGGCGAGCAGCTTATACGTCTCGCGCACACGAGCCCCCTCGATGCCGCGCAACTGCTCAACACTGCGCCGCTCGGGCGGCTCCTCGCCGAAGCGCATCGCGTACATCTTGCGCACCACTTTCAAGCGCAAAGAATCATCCAACGCAAGCCTGGCCTGATACAGCAAGCGATCAGCCCTGGCACCCCCAGGCTGACCGGACGAATACAAACGCACCCCCGCTTCGCCCACCCACACCAGCAACGTGCCGACTCTTGCTGCCAGTGCCACAGCGGCATGGGAAGTCCGCGTACCCGGTTCCAGCATCAGGCAGGCCACACCGCCGACAGGAATATGCGTGCGGACACCGTTCTTATCCACCACGACAAACGCGCCATCCAGCACATCCAACTGGCCTTTATCGATAAACAGGATAGAGAGTCGCTCCTTGATGGCGATGGGCTTGAGCGGCGGAAGAAGGAAGGCCATAGAAAATTTACAATTTGCGTACCAAAAGCAGGCTACATCCGAAGGCTTTGGCGTGACCGAGTCCGTTACATAGAGCTAAATGGAATAACTCAGGATTAGTCACAAGTAGCTCTCCTGAAAAATCCACGGCACTAAAACGAATATTGTGATCGCGCTTACCGGCTTTGCTTTGTTCATAGGCATCAACTTGCAGCTTACGTTGAGGTTCCTCTTCATCCGTTAGCGCGATTTCAAATCCATTTCTTTTCGCTATCCCGTCAAACCATGCAGCACAATGCTTTTGCACCAATTCATACAGTAACGGCTTGTTGCTCTCGTCATTCCAGTCCGCCCATTTCGCTTCCTTGCTGAGTCCGTGTTCTGCCAGCAACTGTTTTTTAGCCTGCATCACAACATCGTGGCGCTGAGATTTTCCAGCGTCATTTTTTCTGGTAATCACCGGATTAGCACGGAGCTGAAAAGACAGGCGTTGGCCTTCCTGCAATTGCGGATCATAGTTGCGGCTTTGTACCTGCCACGCCTCGCTAAACGCTGTGGGAGGACGTTTTGACACCACGTAAAAACGTGGGATATGGTCAAGCTCATGGCGACGAAAAATAAAATCGCGTGTTTGATCCGCACTGCTAGGGAAAAATTTCCACAACCATTGATGCTCGGCATAAGACGATTGCGCCAGTTCATGCGCGGCTTGCCGCAGCAAGCGTTCTTCCGGGGTAATAACACTAAAATACATGACGTTTATTCCTTCACTAACAATGCGATATGTTCGCTGCGGTCTGCAAACTGCCATCCCTGCCGTGTAATAACTTGATCTTTACGGGTTATGCTCAAGTCGCGCTCCACACCCATGACCGACAAGTCATCTGCGCCGAAATCATCACCCCAGACCATTTTCCGGACTGCTAAATTGTTTGGCTCGATATGTTTTGGCAATTGCTGTCGCCACAGATCAGTCAATTGCTGCTGGTAATCCGAAAATGCCGTATTGATAGTTTCTGCGCTTAAGACACGCGGATGCAAAGGCACCGCAACAGGGCAAGACTTACGTCCCAGATAAAGCACAAATTTGGGCTTCTTCAACGCCTCGGTTAACTGCGCTAATGAATAAGGCGCATTCGCCACTGCTTGCACCGCTACCAATGCGGCAGCATCTTGCCGATAATCGCGGCTCGACAGAATGGTGTTGAGGTCTGCTTTAGGTAATGACAATTCGTCCCGTCGTGTGGCGTGTGGTCGCTTTTTCAGATCAGTGCGACTTGGTACTTGCGCAGTATGGTAATCGCGTAACAGTCGCCCCTGACTCAGCACACCCACTGCCAGGCGATAGCCAGTGCGAAACGCCGTTTGCGCCGCATCATCGTCACGAGCTATGCCCAGTGCGGCACCCAGCAAGCCTTGTATGGCGGACTGGCTCGGATATTCTGCGCTGGGGCGATATTCACCCACGGCCACTTCGCCCCACGAGGACAAGGGTGCTTGCAGTTGAAAAATCAAGGTTTCCATAGCGATTATTCCGCTATAAATTGGGCTATAGCACTCAGGCTGCCCTCACCCGTTTCCACGTTAAATTGCACGCTGGTGTCGGCGCATTCGCCATATACCGTATTGAAATTGTCGCGTCTCTTGGTTAGTTCTTTGACGGCACGAGTCAAAGTGTCTTCGCCGTTTTCCTGATTTGGTTTTACTGGTTTGAGAAAAGCCTGCGCCAAACTACGTGGCTGTTGATCGCCTTTTTCTGCCAGCACAAATCCCGCATAGGCGCGCGAAGCAAAACTGTTTTGCTTGCCGGTGGGTGATACCCTGGTGACCGCTTGCACGAAAGCATTCAAGGCTTTTTGTGTCAATTCAGGATCGCCCCCTAAATTCTTCTGCAACAGTTCACGGTCAATGCAGATATACAAATAAAATACACCCGCACCGAAACCAAGTTCACCGATATGCGCCGCACCCTTGTCTTCTTCACCTGTATTGAGATCATCAACGGCAATAAAATAATCGTCTTCGACGGCTGCCTTATGCACAGTAATGGCGTGCGCAACTTGTATGGCGGCTTCGGTATTAAAGGCCGGTGATGAAGCCAGCATCCGGCCAAACATCGCGATATCCACGGCGGTATGCTGCTTGCGAAGCAGTTTCAAATCATCCTCTGTGGGTGCAATCGCCGACGCCACCAATTGGGTCACCAAATCGGCAATCGCTTTTTCTTCTTCCGGGTTGAAATGCACCAGTTGTTCAACGTGCAAGTCTTCATTGTTTGCGGTCTTCTTTTCGGACTTCAATTTACCGAACTGACTGGCAATCGTTTTGGCCCATTCACGCGCATTTTTCTCGCCGACACATTGCTTGGTCAGTGATTGATATACGCCAATCCCCATTTCTTTGGTGCGTGTGCCGATATGACCTTTCAGCGCAGACTCAAAAATATCGGAAGTGCGCCATGCCCGTTTCAAGCTTTGCGAAGAAATGCGCAAACGGGTGCAATCGCCAATCACGGCAGTTTTTGGACGACCAGTATCATCGCGGTTCAGGTTTGAGGGTGGATAGCTGGTCAGAACATGCAATTGAACAAAACGGGACATGATTTTTCTCCTTGAGTATTTTTCGTAAAGGGTTTGTTTGGAAATTTAGGCTGAAGGTTTAGCAGTCCAACGATAGCTGTAAGCCCATTTTTTTCTGGTGTCGTCATTCCACCAATAGACATCGCGTGCCAGTTGCTCAACGCTGGCTTGATGCCCCATCAAGGGTAAAGTACGCCGTAAGCTGATAAATAATTCATCGGTAGTTTCGACTTTCAGCAAGTCACGGAAACGCAGTTCTGACACCAACGGCCTGTCGCCTGCTAATTCAGACATTTTGATGGGCAAGCGTTGCGTGTCGTCTGTTTTGACGTGCGCCAACAAACCAGCAATAGCCGCCAGCTTGTCTCTCTGCCATTCGCTGGCATTTTCTGTCCAGCCGCAAGCCAGCATATAGCGATAAAAACGCTGGTAAGCGTCACTTAATGCCACTGCATCAAGCGTCGCGCAACGTCGCAAAACGGCGCGACTGGCGCGGTCTTCTTCCAGTCCAAGCCACCATTTATGCAACATCTTTCCCATATGGCTTTCTGCTGACCAACTGATTTTCTCTTCCATTATTCGACCCTCTGCAATGACATTTGAGCTTGTAGCTCGGCGGATGATTTTGTTTTCTTGCTTTTCTTCTCGGTTACAGGCAAGCGTAAGATGGTTTTTATCGCATCGCCGTACAGATTTCTTTGTAGGCCGTTATAGGCTTCTGCAATCCGGCGCGGGTTTTGCTGTCCGATAGCGCCAGCGCCGACAATATCCACATCAAACAGTCTGGTTGCGCATTTGATCAAAACTTTGTGCCACGTTTCGCCCAAGGCGATGATGAACTTGGCATCATCCATATCAATGCCTGTCTCGGTGCGCGCCTGTTTCATCAAGTCATTTAGCTGCTGATAAAAATCGGTTTCCGTGCTATCCCAAAATGCTTTATCAACAAAACTCAAATCACCGCGCAAATCACTCTCACCAAACCATGCCTGCTTGACGGCTTGTCGCAAATAAAAGATGGCCTGTTCCGAAGCTTCAATTCGATAGGCAATAAGGTTTTGAATCTGCGTCTGGGTTGCGCGCGTAGCTTCTGCCAAGCTGTACAAGGGAAAGGTCGTTTCGTACCAGCAACGGGGTTTCATGTTGTCCATGTCATAGCCAAACACCCATAGCCTGAACTGACCTGATGCTTGATATTTTTTGCGCTCGTGCAAAAAATAATCGACGGTCCCCGCAGCTTGAACTGATTTTTTTCCTTGCTTAACTCCCAGCACCCAAGCCAGCCAGTTCTTGTAGCTAAAACCACCCGGTTGAGGATGCACGGGCAACCAGCCTTCTTTAGTTTCGTAATAGGGCGAAAACGGATGCCGCCATACGCCTTTGTAATTCAAGCCCTGTGGCTTGGTGACATAACGATTCAGCAATTGTGTCGATTCGCGTTTGCAGACATCGCACCGCCCGGTTTGCACATCGGCAAAGTCAACACGAATTCGACGCGGCATAGCCCAAAACATATGGTGCGGATGCACTTGCAGCGGTTGTGTCTCGCCACCTACGGGCTGTATCTTGACGATCTCGGCCAACCACGGAAAGGTAAAGTGCTTTGGCGTTTTTTGCACATCACCGCCTTGTTGCAAAAAAACACGTTGCGGTTTGACGTTGAGCCACAAGTCTTGCCACAAACTCCGTGATGGTGTGGCAACCAGCAGCGTAGTTAAGGGGCCGCCGCCGCGCAAGCTGGTTCGATGTCCCGCGCCACCTGCGGGCGCATTCGTTTGCAAGGTGAATAATGCCATCGCCACACAATGCGGACACATTGTTTTAATGGTGTCGCGCTTAACGAAATGGTCGGTGTTTTTATCAATCGCCGAACCACCTGCCGCATCAATCAATAACGCATCAATCGTGCATTCCGCACCTTCTGCTGCGGTTAAGATGAAATCCTGCATAAACCGCGCACCATCACCATCCAGCACGAACGCTTCGGCAGTTGGTTTAAACCATTTTTGCAGGACTTCAGCAGCAGGCGGCGCATCCAACAAGTCCTCCCAGTCGCCTTCGTCATCAATTGGTGTTGTCGTTTGCAACAAACCAATCATCATTTGCGCCAATGCACCGTTGAAGTCGGCTCGGTTAGCTGCAAACGCAACAATATCCGGCTCGGTAATTTGGTGCGGTGCGATCCAGTCTGTTTGCCCTGTGCTGCGGCGAACGGGTAACCATTTCTCTTCCAATAAATTCATTCTGTCGCCGCTCCCTCTTGAGTTTCTGCTACTCGCAAACCAAAATCCGCATCGTAGAGCCATGTAAGGAACTCCGGCTTTTTCCCCGACTTCTCATTTTCGGCAGTCCACGCCCGACCTTCCCACGCGCCATCCACACGCTGCGTCAGTGGTAACAACACGCACCATTTACCCTGGCTGGGCAAGGTCTGTTGCATATGCATATAAGCCGCTTTTTGCATCGTATCGAAGGGGGTATCAACCCGTGCCAGCAATCGGGCTGCCACTTTCACCATGCTGTATGTCCATCCGCCATCCGCCCATCGCTGCAAATTCCCATCAACCCATTTTGCCAGCATGATTTCCATCGTTTCTTCGCCCAGGCGGGAGGGCGTTTTAGACTCACCCCACCAGTCGCTGATTTCGCCGCGCTTGTAGCCTCCGTCGATTTTCAGGGTATTTAGCTGCGCCAAACTTGCTTCAGACATTTCTTGCCCTTCTGCTTTCAAGGCGCTTTTAGCGAGTGATTCTGGCAGTGCTTCTGTTTCTGAAAAGACGGTTTCAATCAGGCATCTGGCATCGATTGGCATAGTGAAGCTGCCTTTTTGCAAAACCTTTGCTGTTAACCACAACTGCCCGTGATGCCCATAAACATATTGGGCTTTCTTGAATACTGCGCTGTACCAGTCTGCCTTGGGTTGCTCTGTCCACGCGGGAGCATATACCCACAGGCTGGGTGCAGATCGCTCATCTTTCGCGTCGGTTGCAACTAAACGGTTACCTTGAGCATCGCGCACATGTCGTTGCAAACGGCCTGCCCGTTGCAAGACACGATCTATCGGTGCGAGGTCGGTAATCAGTACGTCGAAATCCACATCCAATGATTGCTCTGCGACCTGAGTGGCAATCATTAAACGGCCTTGCCGCTCTTGTTGATTGCTGTCTACGCCGAAGGCGTCCAATACCTGCGCTTCTTTGTCCAACCTGTCTCGCAGGGCAAAGCGTGCATGAAATAGCGTTATGTTTTCGTGGAAAATGGTTTTGGATAGTCGCTCATATGCATCCATCGCATCGGCTACGGTATTGCGTATCCATCCCACACATTGGCCTTGTTGTAACGTGGCAATAATGTGCGCAAACACCTTTTCATCATCAGCTTCGTAATGCACTTGCACTGTGCGGGAGACGCTTGCTCGCGAGGCCAGTTCATTTTCCAACAAGACAGTTTGTCCATCATGCCAGCGTGTCGCCAGTGGATAGGCATCTGATCGCAACACAGGCGCAGGGGCTTGATTGCGCCCTTTGGCATAGGCGTTGAGCAGGGCTTGTTTCATGCGACTGGGCAACGTGGCGGATAGCAAAATCACCGGGCCGCCAGTGCGCGCATGAAACTCCAGCAACACTTCCAGCACGCCTTGCATATATGCATCACATGCATGTACCTCATCCACAATCAGCACCTTGTTGAATAAACCCAATAAGCGAAGACATTGGTGCTTGCTGTGCAACACAGCCAGTAGAGCCTGGTCTATCGTTCCTATTCCGGCTGAGGCCAATAATGCACGTTTGCTATGGTCAGCCAGCCACGCACTACAACGCGCTGAAGCGGTTTCATCCAGTTGTGCGCCATCCTGTTCGGGTGTGTTTGGGGGCAAAATAGTAGCTGCAAATTCTTCCACCAGTTTTTTATGACCGTGTGCCAGCACTAAATTGGCATTGCCAACAAAGAGCTTTTGATAGACTTCCGCCACACGCTTATACATGGCATTGGCTGTCGCCATCGTCGGCAAGCCAATAAAAAAACCTTCCGCCAAACCTTGCTCCATCAGACGATAAGCCAACATCATCGCGGCTTCGGTTTTTCCTGCCCCAGTCACATCCTCCAGCAAATAGATTTGCGGTGCTTGTGGTATGTCCACTGATACTGCCCATTGCTGCAATGGTGATGCTTCTTGAATCTTTGGAAACAAATCTTTGAAGAAGCGCCCTTGTTCAATGGCGGATGGTGAAACCCCTGAATGGGCTAATGCTTCGGTTGCCTGACCCTGTGCATATTCCCAGTATTCTCCAAATTCCATTGACAGATTTTTGTATGGAAAAAACTGAGTATTCGAACCGAGCCAGTCGGCCAGTACCGTGATGCCAGCAAACCACCACGACATCATCTCACTAGCGATTTTAAAATTCTGATTGGAAGGAATGCGCTTGGCTTCGTCAGTGAGCAACAACGCCGCCATAGCTTGCACAAAAGCTGCGGCTGTTTGCTTGTCTTCCCGGCGAAAAAAATTGTCTGCATTGCCACTCGGTTTGGGTGGCATACCATGATGCCCGGTTACAGCTAACAACCAATACTTAAGACTGCGCTGGGTGTTACGCGAAGCGTCAAAGCCTATTTTCAGCAACACCTCGTCAACGAAATACTCTTCCCATAACCAAAAACCCAAGGAGTCATGGCGTTCGCTGTATATTTTAGTCGGGTTTGGCTCTCGCTGTTGCAACTCAAAAATTAAATCAGGCCGCTGTGCTTGAAACGCCTCGCTAAACTTGCCCAAATCATGCAACGCCAATAAAAAGGCTGACCAAGACAAGAAGTCCTGCTCCGAACAGTCCAGCAATCCACAGCAGGATTTAAGCAAAGAAGAATGCTCAAGATAAGCCACGCCCACCGCAGCCACATCCAGGCTGTGATAAACGAGCGGATGCCATTTTTGTTCATGCGGGTAAGCCGGGTCGGCCTTGCCCCAGTAGTTAAAAATCGTATCCTCATGCTGCTCAGACATATTGGCATCCCTGAATTTTGCAATTGCCAGACAGTTTATACCTACCACTGTCTCGGAATCTGAGCCTGTCGTGGTTATTTTCGATAATTTTTCAGCGCATTTTGCAGATGTTCTGCTACGGCATTTCGCAGTGTATCGGGTGCGATGACTTCAACTTCAGCCCCGTGTTTGAGGATGTCCATCACCAGTTCGCGCGGGTCGGAATAGGGTATTGGCCGACAAATGCCTGTTGGCAATCGCAAACGCCAATGACCGCTTCAAGTAGCAAAGCAGTCACTCGCATGACCCACTTCCTATAACCGCTTATGGCACCTAACGGCCCATCATACTGCGTAAATTACCGCCGTATAGCAGTTATTCAAGCCACGAGATTACTCGTCGAATAGTTCGCTATGTGTTCCCGCTCTTACAAAAACAATTAAGCCACCAGCCCCATTATCATCAAGGCGATATGCCAGTAAAAAATCACCGCCAACATGGCATTCGCGATGCCCGTCCCAACCGCCCTTGAGCGGATGATCCAGCCACTCCGGCCCCAAGGGTTCCTCGTTGGCAATCAGCAGTAGCATAACTTCTTTGAGTCGCTTCATGTCGTATCGCCCAGAACGACTCAATCGCTCCCAATCTTTTGGGAAGCTTTTGGCGTAATCAGTTGCTCTCGGAAGCGAAGCCCGTTTAGCGCTTGCCGGCTTCTTTTTCGAGTGCATCGAACATTTCCTGGGAGGTCGCAAAGCGGGCACGTCGGGCGCGGACGATTTCATCCGCTTCGGCCATAGCGGCACGGGTCTCAATATTGGGTACTCTAATCTCAAACGGCATGGCTTGTTCGACGACGACGCGTTTCAGAAACACCCTGACCGCGTCCGACACGGACAGCCCCATCATGGCTAACGTTTCCGTTGCCTGCGTTTTTATCTCATCATCCACGCGAACGTGGATCATCGCGGTTGCTGCCATCTCTCATCTCCTGCTGATAGGTTGTAATACAATGTATCTCAATTCGGTTGAGATCGCAATCACTGAGGGCGTCCAGGTGCAAAAAATGTGGCGAACGCCGAACAGGTGTTATGTAAAATATTTTTGCTTTTAAGTTAAACGACGATTCCCATTTTTCTAGTAATCGTTTATATTTAACCCTAGTCAACGTAACATCAAAGGTGCTTAAATGGGAACGAGCAACAACACAATAGACCAAAACACACTCTCACATCTGATTGAAGCAGGCGCTGTGCGTGGTGCTTCCATTATTGGCCAACCAGGTGGATGGGGTGTCGTTATCCAGTATGGGATGACCGAGCGAGTGTTAGCCGCAAAACGCGGTGCCGTGCGTAATTTTGCGCGATTTGAAACGTTGGTCGGATATTTGAAAAAAATGGGTATTGCCAAGTACCAGGTGGATGCCACCCAATACGACCCGGTTACCATCAAAGAGGAGCGTTTCCGCAAGGATGCCGCAGAACGTATGCGTCACGCGCATGAAGCCGCAGCACACGACAAATGGTTTTGTGAGCAGGTAGAGCAAGCGTTACAGGAGGCTGATGATCCCGCAACGGTTTGGCTAACGAATGAGGATGTAAAAGCCCATGGTGCTGTACGACGTGCCGAATGGGCAGCGCGAGCATTGGGGAGAATAGGTTGATTCTGATTTGGTTGCCCTCTGCCAGTGTGACTCGCTATTTACAACTTGATTACATTGCTGAGGAAAATCCGCTTGCTGCCATTGCTCAGGATGAGGAAATTGAAAAGCAGGTGGATATGCTGTTGGATCAACCGAACATGGGGCGTCCTGGGAGAGTAAAAACGACCCGTGAGCTTGTCATTGGCCGCACTCCTTTCATTGCTGCATACCGAGTTAAAAGCCAGCGCATTGAAATTTTACGCGTGTTACATGGATCACAGCAGTGGCCAATGACTATGCGGGCAATGTTGAAAATTCCTAAGTAATCACTTGTGATAATCTTCATATCTTCATATACTCATAAAATCACATGAGGGTATGAGTATATGAAGATATTGGCACTTTTGAATGAAAAAGGTGGTACAGGCAAATCAACATTAAGCCAGAACATTGCGGTTTGCCTGCACCGGCAGGGAAAACGTGTGATTTTGGTTGATGCAGACCCACAGGGAACTACCCGAGACTGGCGATCCGCCAGTCCTGAAAATGCTAACCTTCCCAACGTGATTGCTCTTGATCGGCCAGAAATGCTTATTTCTTTAAAAAGCATTGATGCTGACATTGCAATTATTGACACCCCAGCCAAAGCCGAAAAAATGACGGCATCAGTTATTCGTTTTGCGGATGCCGCATTAATTGTCATTCAGCCATCAGGTGCTGATATATGGGCTTCAGCGGCAGCTGTAAGCCTAATTCAGCAGAAAATTGCCGTTGGCGGTAACATCATTGCCGCATTCTTAACAAATCGCGCATCTGGTTCTACGAATTTATCGAGAGATGTTTTGTCCGGTGAATGGAACGAATACGGTATTGAGCAACTTGAAACTACGATAGGCAATCGTGTTGCATTTGCACAGGCGTTAACGGATGGACTGAGTATTTACGATACCTCAGATAGGAGCGGTAAAGCTGAAATGGATCTATTGGTAGCTGAGTTGGAGAAAAAATTATGTCTTTGAAAAGTAAATCATTAAGCAATCTCCGCGAACTACCCGCTGTATCCGTGATAACAGAAGAAGACCAGGTTCGTATAAATCTTAACGTACCTAAGTCGCTACGCAACAGGTGGAAATCTGCTGCGCTCAAAAGAGAAATAACCATGACGGATTTAATCCTTGAGGCAATGAAGATACACTCAAATGAGTAGATAAGTATGCGATTAGTGGTTAACCAAAATCAGGAATAGACATGAGTGTAGAAAAGGATACCAGTCTGATTGGTCGAGTCGAGCAGATCAGGCAGAGCCAGCTTTTTTCTGATGTGATTCAGTCACAGCCAACACTGTAAGTAAGCTAAAAGCTAAGAAAGGCAAAGGGCAATGACTAAGAAAGAACAGGCTCAGACCGAGCTATTCAAAACAGATGTGAGCTGGTTTCATATCTTCAAAGAGCTAATCAGGAATAAGACCTGGGCGCGGCTCAGCGGTAGTGCAACCAAGCTCTACCCAGTCATAAAAGCACATATCAACCATGAGAGCGGCTCAGCCTTCCCTTCGATTGATACCCTGCAAGAATACTCAGGACTTGCTAGAGCCTCGGTAATGAAGGCGCTCAAGGAACTGGAAGCTGAGGGGTTGCTGGTCAAAACATCAGGTGGCAGAACAACCAGCAACAATTATTCAGTGATTGAAAAATTCAATGTGAAGGATGGCGAAGGCAGGCCAGCAGCTTCGGTTTCATTCGACTACCTGCCCGCCTATGTTACCGACGCGGTGGCTGAGCTTAAAAACTTCATGGCGCAAGGGCTTACCCTGCCAGATGGCACTACCTACATCAAAGATATTAAGATTGAAAATCTCACGCTCAATATATTCAACGGCAGCAACCCTACTCAAAACAATATCCAGCAGGTAATAACCCCAGAAGAGGCTATTAAGGCCATGAAGGATGTACTCGCAAAAAAGGAAAAATAGGTAGTTCAATAAATGAACTACCTTGTGGATAAGTAGTGTGAGGTAGTTCACTAGATGAACTACAGGTAGTTCAATAAATGAACTTTGAGGTAGTTCAATAAATGAACTATAAAGAGATTTTAAATCTTATATAAAAAGGTTTTAAAGAAAGCAAACGCACGGGGCAACCCCTTCGGGGATTTCCCCCACCTTCGGCGGCTCCCCCTTCCCCAAAACCAATAATGCCAGGCTTCGCCTGAATCTTTCTTCGCCCTCTCGGGCTGCGCGGCGAGTCGCCTTGCAAAGCAGCGGC
>CAIOSY010000033.1 GCA_903861075.1 uncultured Nitrosomonadales bacterium | reverse complement strand
TACTTGCTGTGTCCCGTAGTTTTTATTTTTCAGTACAACCTTTGGTGCGCTCAACGGGTTGGCCGAATATTTACATTCTAACGATCCTAAGTCATTGAAAAATATGCCTACCTGCGACTAATGTGAAGTTACATAAATAAGATGTAGTTATGAAGTATTTCAGGTGCTAAACCTTAATGTTTAATATTAGCAATGGCGTTGTTGAATAAATCGGCTGATAATATCCGATCTGTTAAAATTGGCTTTTTAGAGTCCGCCAATCAAAATAATGCCTTACAAATATAACGAGAAAATCCGCGATAAAATCGACAAGCCTCGTTATAAAGTGACCAATTGGCCTGCGTATAATAAAGCGTTAAGGAAGCGCGGTGATTTCACGGTGTATTTTACCGAAGAGGCGATAGCCGAATGGCATCCACCCAAGATGGGTAGCCGTGGTAGCCCCCAAAAATACTCGGCGCTTGCGATTGAAACCAGCTTAATGATTCGTCAGGTATTCCGCCTGCCGTTCCGGCAAACACAAGGTTTTATGAATTCACTGATCACTGCGTTGGATATCGACATCACCATCCCTGATTTCAGTAGCCTTTCGAAGCGTAGCGTTGGCTTGTCCCGTCATAAATTGACCCAAGAGTTGGAGCCTGGCTGTATTGTTATTGTCGATTCCACCGGCCTTAAAGTTTACGGCAAGGATGAATGGCATCAAGAAAAACATGACGTTGCGGCACGGCGCACCTGGCGTAAACTGCATCTTGCGATCGATGAAAACCATCAAATCATCGCCTGCGAACTGACCACGCCGGAAACAGGAGACACCACGGCGGTGCCGGATTTGCTTGACCAAATCGACACGCCGTTTGACACCTTCATTGCCGATGGAGCCTACGATGGCGATCCGGTTTCCAACGCGGTGTTAAGCCTGCAACCGGATGCTCAAGTGATCGTTCCTCCGCATAAGACCGCTGTCTGTTCGTCTGCCGGCGATAGTCAGCGTGACGAGCACATCCGGGTAATTGACGAATTTGGCCGCATCGTTTGGCAAAAGAAAACGGGCTATGGCTTGCGCAATTATGTCGAACTCGCTATGCAACGGTATAAGCGTACCTTTGGCAATACAATGAAAGCGCGCAAATTACCTCAGCAAAAAGCAGAGGCTTGGGCATGCTGCCTAGCGCTCAATTTGATGACAAACCTTGGGATGCCTATGTCTGTTAAAATCTAGAAATCAGCCAAAATGGGCTGTTTCAACTAAAATTCGATTTATTCAACAACGCCATATAAAACGGGGAGATGAGTCATAAAACAATAGGCTAAAATTAGGTTGATTTGGGAGCAGAAAGTCGTTATTTAAAATTTCCATACACAAAAAAGCCCCGGCTGTTTTAAAAACAACCGGGGCTTTTTGCAAAGCAGACTTAAAGCAATAAGGCTTTAAGACAGCATGATTACATCATGCCGCCCATGCCACCCATACCGCCCATACCACCCATATCAGGCATGCCATGGCCTTTATCATCGCTTGGTGCATCAGCAATCATAACTTCAGTGGTCAACATTAAGCCAGCAACAGATGCTGCGTTTTGCAAAGCAGTACGTGTTACTTTAGCTGGATCAAGAATACCCATTTCGATCATGTCGCCGTATTTACCGGTTGCTGCATTGTAACCGAAGCTACCCGTACCTTTTTGTACTTCGTTGAATACGACTGAAGGCTCGTCACCTGCATTAGCAACAATTTGACGTAAAGGCTCTTCCATGGCACGACGCAGGATATTGACACCAACCGTTTGGTCGTGATTAATACCTTCCAATCCAACCAATGCTGATAATGCGCGAACCAATGCAGTACCACCACCAGCAACGACGCCTTCTTCAACTGCTGCGCGTGTTGAATGCAGAGCATCTTCAACGCGGGCTTTCTTTTCTTTCATTTCAATTTCAGGGGCAGCGCCAACTTTGATCACAGCAACCCCGCCAGCTAATTTAGCCAAACGCTCTTGCAGTTTTTCTTTGTCGTAATCAGAAGTTGCATCGTCAGCTTGTGCACGAATTTGTGCAACACGGCTTTTGATTTGGTCTTCAGAACCGGCACCATCAATGATAGTGGTGTTTTCT
>CAIOSY010000032.1 GCA_903861075.1 uncultured Nitrosomonadales bacterium | reverse complement strand
GATTTACAGGAGATAAAAGTTATGTTGGCTGACCGACTTGAAGAATGGGCGCTGGATTATAAGGCCAAAGGTGTTTTGCAAGGTATGCAGCAAGGTATGCAGAAAGGAAAACGGGAAGGAAAACGGGAAGGCAAGCAGGAAGGCAAGCAAGAAGGTGAGGCGCTGGCGTTGCAGCGTTTATTGACCAAGCGCTTTGGACCGATTCCTCTGGATGTAACGGCACGGATTGCGGATGCCTCATTGGAACAAATTGAAGCTTGGTTTGATCTGGCTATCGATGCAGAAAAAATCACAGATGTTTTTGATACTACCTCACACTGAGACAGTAAAAAAGCTACGTAACCTCGTGTTCGAATGTAGACCCCGCCCTCATTAGGGCGAGTTCTGATTTCTGAAAAATGTTGGAATGTGAGACCTGACCCCGCCCCGGTGTGACCCCGCCCCGAGACCTTATAGACCCGTTTGCGTATAGACGTAAAAAAACCGGGTTGCCCCGGTTTTTTTGTCCAACCAGCACCGCCCAAACTTCAGGCGGAGACGGATTGATTAACGGAAGATAGACAGCATGGCTGATGCTTCTGTATTCATTTGTGAAACCAGGTAGAAATCAATGGTTTGTTGGTTATTCAGTTGTTGCAAGTTAGCTTGTGCGGCGGTTTGATCGACTTTGGAGATCTGATCAACGGTCGCTTGCAAGTTATTGCCCAAAGACTGATTGGTGCTCAACTGCGCTGTCAAGCCAACTGAACTTGCGTTCAAGGAAGACTGAGCAGCTGAAACCGTAGCCAAAGCATTGGTCAAGGTATTGATGGCCGTTGCTGCATTAACACTAAGACCATTTGCAGTAACAGCTGCAGCCGATGCGACTGCACTAGTTGTAGCTGCAGCTGATTGTATCAATGCAGTTCCACCTGCAGGCAAACCAGTAGTAGCTCCCAAACCAGCAGCACCCAATCCAGTTTCTGTAGCAATAGCTGCATCATAAGCAACTGCAGATGCTGCTGTAGTAGCAAGATCTGTGGTCAAGCCAGTTTGCGTTGTTGCTTCCGTTGTACCATATACAGCATCAAACGCCGCAAGGGTTGCCGCAGAAGGGACAGTGGGTGTAGTAGAAGCTGCATCAACAGCCATAGCTGCTGCCAACGTTACCTTAGCAGCTGTATTATTTGCTGTTGCTGTCGATAAAGCTGCTGTCGCCTGTGTTGCTGCCGTATTTAAACCCGCAACTGATACAGCGTTGGGCGCATTAGCAAGCACAGAAATATCTAACGCTTTTAGCGTAGTTGCAAGAGCATTTACATCGACACCCGAAACACTGGTCATGGATGATGCACCACCTGTAATACCGGTTTGAACCTGTATCCCTGCTGCACCTGCCAGCAAGTTGGAACCATTCACGGAAGCGCTGGCACCCAGATTACCCACTTGCGTTGCCAGACTTTGGAAAGTCGTTTGCAAACTGGTGGTATCAGCGGCTGTCATACCGGCGCTGTTGGCTTTATTAGCCAGGGTTTGCATTTGGGTGATGATGGATTGAATCGAATTCAAACCGGTTTGCGCAACAGAAATGGTGTTTTGTGCTGTAGTAATATTGCTGGCAGTTGCCGTTAAGCTTGAAACTTGAGCTGACAAGCGAGTCACAACACCTTGTTGCGCTGGATCTAATACTTTGACACCGGATGCCAATTGAGACTGCACAGATTGAATTTGATTTTGTGTGTTGTTAACGGAAGTGGTTAACGTTGATGCTAATGCGGTGATGGCGCTCATGATAATTCCTTTAGATTGGGGTCTGATTGACCTGTTTGCCAACTGGAAAACCCAGAATGGCGGTATTGCTCTCTAAAGCATCAGTGCGTGATACGTAGACCACATCAACAGTGCTTGCAACTTTCGGTTGCTTTTTACTTCAGGGTAAAACTTTAATACGGTGCGCGGTAAAACTTAATTAGGCAAAAACTTGGTACGGCAAAAATTTGATAAGGCAAAAATTTAATAAGGCAAAAATTTAATACCATACAGCGACAAGAATTTTAAACCGGCTACTGTAACAACGATTCTTGCTGCTTATAACTCGTTATCGTCTCGAAATTCGCGAACTTTAATTTATTTTGCAAAATCTTGAGATTTTTTTACTGGCTAGTTGGCCGTTTCTGTTTCACTGGCCACTTAGACTTAGCGATTTCTGCTTCACTGGCTAGTTGGCCGTTTCTGCAAACGCGAATCTTGCTGCTTATAAATGCTTATCGTCCCCGAATTCCCGAACTTTAATTTATTTTGCAAATTGTTGAGATTTTTTACGCGGGGTCATAAAAAAACACGCGGGGTCAGGTCTCACATTCCAACATTTTCTCAGAACCGAGAACTGAGAACCGAGAAATCACCACTGAGCGGATTTTTAATGCTTAATCGCATCGGAAAATATGTCATCTATATTTTTAGCGTCAAATATCCGATCTAACCATTGCTCAATCTGAACCAAATCCGCCTCGTTGATGCGGGCGGAGAGTTGCACAGGGAGTTCACCAAAGCGCTTGGTCAATAAACGTTGCAACGCCAGCGCCTCACCTTCCTGCTTGCCTTCCTGCTTGCCTTCCCGTTTTCCTTTCTGCATGCCTTGCAAAACACCTTTGGCCTTATAATCCAGCGCCCATTCTTCAAGTCGGTCAGCCAACATAACTTTTATCTCCTGTAAATCATCCAGCTCAGGCAGCACAATACGATATTCTGTCTTGCGCATCAAGGTTGCGCGTATCCAAATCGAAAACATTCGTCGCAAATCAGGCCGGTCATTGAGCCAGCTCCCCAATAACGCAATCAACTCGCCAATTTCCTGCGGCGAACCCGGATGCTCAATCCTGAAAACCGCTGCTACCAAATTCTTTGCAGACGCCAATTCGTGATCGGGGTAACTGTTTTCATCAATCAACAGATATTTTAATCGGGGTTTGAATTGCTCAACGAGTCCGGGCACAGGCGGAATCAGTTCAAAAATATCGCTCGCAGCCGTCCAGCGCGGACTCCCGTTATACAGCACAATAGGCAAAATCGGCGGCAATCGACCATCCGCCAGCATTTCGCCCCGCTTGATCAGGTCCTGGTATAACAAACCCACATAAACCATCATACGTAGCGCCATATATTTATCGACACTACTTTGAAATTCAATCAGTAAATAAAGATAAACCCACTCGCCACCGACTTTGACGCGCCAGACCACATCATCTGCCCGACCCGTTAAATCCTCGCTGATATAACTGCCCGGAATTTTTTCCAGCGTCGTGTAATCTAGCGTGTGCAGCCATTCATCCGGTACAAAACCAAGTATCAAATCCCGCACCAGTTCCGGTGTGGAAAATAGAAACTTGTAACTGCTGTCGTGTTCGTGTGCCATGGGCGAAGTTTACACGTTTATTTTCAGGGTGTTTGACAATGACTGAAACAGGTGTCCACCGGATTCTTTTTGCGTAAGTGAATATTCCCGAGGTCAGGTTTAACATTCCCGGGGTCAAACATTCCCGGGGTCAAACATTCCCGGGGTCACAAACATTCCCGGGGTCAGGTCTCACATTCCAACATTTTCTCAGAACCGAGAACTGAGAACCGAGGAAGGCGGGGCGGGTAGAGTAGAGAACAGGCTCTCGCCTGCCCTCCCTCATCAAACCGTGCATGCGCTACTAACGCACACGGCTTTCCGATGTTCTTCACATTAGGCATGCGCTGATTTCCAGCCCGCCCTTGTCGGAACTTTGTATAGCCCGTATTTCGCATATAGCTGTTGGCTCGGAAATCGACCTTGACCGATTCCCCTATCCTTGACCTTGTGCCGCTTCATCAGGTGTGTTCGCAGGCGCTCTTCTGCGTGCGTCTTCACCTTTTCCAACACGCTATTTGAATTGCGATAATGGAAGTAGTTCGCCCACCCCCGAAGGGTGGCATTCATACTCCCCACAATATCTTCCAACGGTATCGGTGCGCGCTCTCGTGCGGTCAATTGCGTTATACGATCTTTGATTTTTGCAAGAGATTTTGGTGCCGGGCAGACATGCGGATAGCTTTTGCCCGTCTTCAATCCCTTGCTCACCCTGATTGCAAAACCCAAGAAGTTGAAACTTTCTTGCCTGGCATCAACTATGCGAGTCTTGGTCTCGTTCAACGTGAGATCAAGTCTGTCTAGCACATGCCGTACCGCGTCCAGCGGCGCATCTACTGCACCCGCACACAGCACAACAAAATCATCCGCATAACGGACGATGCGCGCCTTCAACTTCCAGCGCAGTTGATGTTTCTCCCATATCCGGTCAAGCAGGTGCAGGTAACAGTTTGACAACAGCGGTGAAATGACTCCGCCTTGCGGTGTACCTTTACTGTTGGCTTTGCCGCCGCCTACATTCTTCTTAGTGCCGTCCTCGTCCTCGCCGATGACTGGCGCTTTGAGCCATAGCTTGACTACATGCAATATCGCACTGTCAACTATACGTTCGGCTACGACAGCCAGCAGTTTGTCATGGGGAATGCTGTCGAAATACTTCGACAGATCGGCATCAATTACCTTGGTGTAACCCTGATGCAGGGCATCTGCTATTTCATCAACCGCATCATGAGCAGATTTCTTTGGCCGGAATCCATAGGAGTTCGGGCAGAAATCCGCTTCAAATATCGGCTCGATAATCAGCTTTACCGCCATCTGAGCTACCCGGTCACGGATCGTCGGTATCCCCAACGGTCGCAAACTGCCGTCCGCTTTGGGGATCATGACGCGCCGCACCGGACTTGGGTGATAAGTCTTATCTTTCAGGTCTTGAGCGAGTTCCGACAAAAACCTGTCTATCCCTATCTTTTGCTCTATGTCATCGAAGTCCATCCCATCAACGCCGGGACTTCCCTTGTTGGCGCGCACAAGGCGGTAGGCAAACATGAGGATGTCTGCCCGCCATACCTTGTCATATAAGGCATAGAAGCGATAGGCCGGTTCTTGCTTGGCCTTGGTGTAGAGCTTCCTCTGTAGTGTCCTGATCACATCAGGGGTTGTTAGCGACATGGCAATCCCCTTCTCCTCCACTCTTTGGTTGCATGAACAAAGCAGGGTTCCTTCCCTCATCCGGGGTTATGTTGTCCCTCAGTCTCGAACGGTACTATGAACCCCTCCGACTCCCGAAACGGCCTGTTGCGTTTTCGTTTCCTTATACGCCACAGTCGATGGCCTCCCCACCACCGTAACGGGTCTCCAGCACTGGGCAATAAATCTTCGAGAACATGCCGACCTTGCTACCCCGAGAGTCGATGGATGCCACTTCCGTTATTCCAGCACCCATCCAGCGGCCTTCCCCTTCTGACCATAGGGTCGGCTCCTCCAATTCGTTTACGAGGCTACGTATAGGTTCACTTGCGTTACGGCCTGCTCTCTTGCTGTTTGGAAACTCACGACCCCGCGTTACCACGACGCCGCTTCCTCATACTACCGAGGTGTACGGACAACTCCCCGGACGGGACTTCAACCCGCTAGATTTACTGCTGTTACTGCGAACGGTCAGGTCTCACATTCCAACATTTTCTGTTAG
Organism: uncultured Nitrosomonadales bacterium; assembly: GCA_903861075.1. GTDB lineage: Bacteria > Pseudomonadota > Gammaproteobacteria > Burkholderiales > Gallionellaceae > Gallionella. Next base: position 934 of record CAIOSY010000032.1, on the reverse strand, counting down.
AAGCATTGATGAAAATAGGGGCAGATTCGAATTGTTTTAAATATTTTTTAAGTTATTGATATTAAATGATAAAAAAACCTAACCCGCCATTCGAGAGGGGCGCGCCCGAAGCGTTATCGTTTTGCTCAATGGTCATTTTGACGCGCCCCTCAATTCAACGTTGTGTATCTTCCCCACCCTTGAACGTTGGACTTGATTTATACTTCGCACCATGCCTACTCCAGCCGCCACTACTGAATACATGAAGCTATCCGTTTCCGAGCGCATTCAGCTCGTTGAGGATATATGGGATAGTATTGCTGCGGAGACACCGGATACCGTTGAATTATCACAAGCTCAAAAGGCTGAGTTGCTTCGTCGCGTTGCTGCACACCGAGCCGATCCCTCCACCGCCGTTCCGTGGGAACATGTTCGATCAAAATTATTTTCGAGTAATCATTGATGTTGATCGTGCTCCGTCCAGAGGCAGAGCAATAACTTCTTGATGCTCAGGCTTGGTATGAATCAAAAGCTCTTGGGCTTGGCTTTGAATTCGCACGCGCTGCCGACGTTGCAGTTGCTTCCGCTCTTCGCAATCCTTTTGGTCATTTACGTAGCGAAGAAGAATTTCGCCGAGTATTGTTTCGCAAGTTCCCTTATACGCTCATCTATCTTCCAAATCAGGATGAATTGCTGGTGGTTTCATTCTTTCATCAGCACCGGGAACCAAGTGCTTGGCTGGAGCGGTTTAATAGCTGATTGTGTCTTGCAATCACTACAGCCCAACCCGCCGCTGAACACGGAGCGCGCAACAGCGTGACTTGCCTACGGGCAAAAGTCGGCAGCGCGCCCGGTTAGCTCTACGTTAGCGTTTTTTTTGAAAAAAGTTACAATGCCGACTATGAACACTATCTCTATTGCTGATATTCTTGAGCTTCCGGTACAGGAACGTATC
>CAIOSY010000031.1 GCA_903861075.1 uncultured Nitrosomonadales bacterium | reverse complement strand
TTAGCAGGGACGGAAACGTGCTGTTCTTTACCGCGTGTATCGGTAAAACGGAAATCCACGAATTTAACATCATGGTCTTTAATCATTTGCAACACATCATTTGCCGACAACGACATAACTCTCTCCCAAAGTATCAATCAAACTGTGAATTACAACAAAAATCCAGATGCAGAGGGCGTGCGTACCCTGTCTGCGTATCAAGTTAGCATTGTGCCATAAGCCTGTGAAGTAACACAAAAAAAAATAGCACCAAAGCGGAGCATAAATGCCCTATATAAGTGCATCACTCGGGCATATTTGCGCATGGTTACTGTGAATATGAATCGATCTGAATAAAGGATCGTCAAAAACCAGCTCATCGCATCGGCTTTGCAGGCATTTTGCAAGCCCGACATCTCCGGTTCTTGCGGGGAGATACAACTCCACATCTACCCTGCCATCCAGATAATGAAACACCACGCGATTACCCCTAAAATTCTCCTCCCCCAGGCGCTGCGCAAGTTGCGCGAGCAATTCAGGACGGCTGAGTTGTTTTACATTATGACCTAACTGCATATCATCTTCAGGATCAATATGTACCATCACATCCAAAACGTGGTGATTATTCAAAACGGCGTGGCGCGCTGACTCAGCGATATAATGCCCCTCTGACACACTAATTTTAGGATCGACCAGAATATGTGCATCAACCAGCGCATTATCTGCCATTTTACGGGTACGCAAATCATGCAAACCGCGCACCCCGTGAGTATTGAGTAATGTTTGCCGAATAGCGGCGACCTCTTCGACATCCAACCCGGTATCGATAAGTTCAGACAAGGCTTCTAACGCCAACTTGCCACCCATGTGCGCAATCATGACGCCCACCACGGCGGCTGCGACCAGATCCAGAAAAGTGTAACCGAGCAAATTTCCAATAATTCCGACGACCACCACCAAAGAAGAAGCGGCATCTGAACGTGCATGCCAGGCGTTAGCCACCAGCATTTGTGAGCGCACCCTCAGCGCGACCGACAACATATAACGAAACATGCCTTCTTTCGCGATTAGTGCAAAAACGGCGACACCCAGACCTAATGGGCTGACGGCTTGTAGCGCTCCCGGATGCTCCAGGCGCATTGCGGCCGCAACTAACAAGCCGACACCCAGTACAGCCAGAAAAACACCCAATATCAACGTCGCCGCAGTTTCAACCCGTGCGTGACCATAGGGGTGATTCTCATCCGCATGACGATTCCCGTGACGATTGGCATACAACACCAGCACATCGGACAGCAAATCAGATAGAGAATGCAAACCATCCGCCATCAAGGCCTGTGAATGTGCGAACATACCGCCCAAAACCTGGAGTAAGGTCAATAACAAATTGATAAAGATGCTTACCCAGGTACTCTTTTGTGCCGCCGCAAACCGTTCGGGATGGGCAGGCTCAAAATCCGCTTTGCTAACAGATGCAGGTTGTTTGTGATTTTTCATTTCGAATACGCTAGTATGTGACGATTGTGCACAGCATAACATCGACACTGCCATTTTTATAACTCGTATAAAAAAACTGACTCATTCAAGGAGAACGAATCATGGGTAAAATTACTAGTATTTTGCAAGTCGCCCAACAACGCGCTAAAGAAATGAATGCCTCCTATGAGGGCGCGCTTTTCCCTAATGAAGCATATGAATTATTACAAGCCGCCCCCTACGCAAAACTGGTCGATGTAAGAACCCGCGCTGAGCTCGACTGGGTAGGCCGCATTCCCGAAGCCGTCGAAATTGAATGGATGACTTACCCCGGCATGAAACCCAATCCCCACTTTGTTGCCGCTTTAGAGCAACAAGTCGATAAGGAATCACTCGTATTATTTATTTGCCGTAGCGGAGCCCGATCTCATGCCGCCACCCTCGCGGCCACCCAGGCCGGCTTTCGAGACAGTTACAACATACTAGAAGGATACGAAGGTGAAAAAGACGGCAACGGACATCGAAATACCCGTGATGGCTGGCGTGCGGCAGGATTACCCTGGGTGCAAAGCTAAGCAAGGGCAGGATATTCGATAGCGCCACCCGCCTCTTCACTAACACAGCAAGCGCTGGTTATTGCAAAGACGCTTTAATCAGCGATAAGCTCGCACGCTTAACGGCTACTGCCCCGCTGATCCTGCGCCAGATTTGCCACAGGCAACCTGAAACAAGACCTCCTCAACGCTATCAAGACGGATATTCGCCCATTTTTCGCGCGTATTACTGCTATAGATTAACTCGCCCTCTCCCCTATTCAACGTATAAGCTGAGCGATAAATTATTCTCGTTTTTTTATCCTCACAGCTATATTCCCGGCGAATTTTCATCGATAGATAACTCAGATCCCCCAGTGCACGCGGGGCTTTCAAATCAAACAGCGCCCACATTTTTCGTGTCGATCCGTTTGTGATGTTGACGGCATCTACATAAGCGGTTTCAGCTTCATTACGCCCCAGCAACTGCCAATCAGCATAAGAATTTTCAGATATTAAAAATAATAAAAACAGGTATTTAAACATAAGCAATTAAATTGAACTCAGTTAAACAAGGGAAATAAACTACGCAATCCGGCAGCCATCATTTCAACCGCCATCGCTGAGAGTATAAAACCACCAATGCGTTCGACGACGTCTAATGTAGATTGCCGGATACTATTTTGTGCCTCGCAGGCAATATAAAAGGTAATCCAGCATACGGCGCCGACGATCAAAATGGGGGCAATAACGTGTATGAGATCGGAGTAACTGTGCCAGGCGCTATTACCCATGACATAACTGAATGCCGCAGGACCTGCCAGCAAAGGAACAGCTAAAGGGACAATAGCGGCCTTTTTTACCCCATTATCGGGTGAGACAGAAGGCGCGCCTTTAAAATTTGATTCCTTACCCAGCACCATCGCAAGTGCCAGCAACAAGACGATCACCCCGCCGCCTACCTGCATTGCGCCCAAAGATACACCCAGCAACCCTAAAATCGGCATACCCAGAAAAGTCGCCGCCAGCAACGCGACTGTCACACTCAGCCCTATCGTTCTGGCAAAACGAAGCCGGGCGGGCAGATCCAGCGCTTCGGTCGCCGCAAGAAATACCGGTATCATGGATACAGGACCGACCAGCACCAAAAGGGCCACAGTCTTCTTAATGGTTAGCGCCGACGTAGAAAGCATCATAGATTCCTGAGTTTTATACCCTTTAAGAGCCGAAAATAGCGTTGATAGAACGTCATGGATTGTACTAGATATTGTGCGCCTGCCTCATGCGCACGCATCCGGTGAGTAATTCGACAATTGCGGCAGGACACGAGAGGAATAAGATAGCGCCATAGAGGGATTATTTCACCCCCTTATGGTGCTTAAGAGACGGTTACTTCAACTGATTTTGGCTTTGCCGTTGCAGATTTGCTCAGCGTGACATTTAACATGCCATCCTTAAAATCGGCTTTAATGGCAGACTCATCAACGTCGTCAGGCAGACGAAAAGTCCGTACAAAATGACCATAACTGCGTTCAATCCTATGAAATTTTTTATCATTTTCCTCCTTTTCCTGATGCCGTTCTCCTCGAATGCAAAGCATTCCACTCTCAAGTGTGACTTTGACATCTTCCTTATTAACCCCCGGAATCTCGGCTTTAATCAAATACGCACTGTCTGTTTCACTAATATCAGCGGAAGGAGTCCAGTCTGCCATTACATTTGAACTCAACCTGGTGTGATCGCTCGTTCGACCAAATAACTGGTTTAGGCGACTTGAAACTTCTTCCAACTCCCTGAGGGGCTCCCACTTAAGTAAATTCATGATGACGCTCCTTCGTGAGCAGCGGAAAAACAATCTTCTCGCCAGTAACATCCCTGTTGGTCGCACTCGCCACGACAGGCACTAGAAAAACAATCGAAATTCCCTTCAGTCAGCTGAATTGTTTTAATCAGTTCAGCTTTGCTGCGAGATCCGGATTCAATACTTTGAGATGCCGCAAAACTGCGTACCGCTTCAATATCCATGATTTTTCTCCTTGAGTTAACAAAACACGTACCAACAGAATCAACATCACCTATCACAATATACTCACTGTTATATAACCCGCATAAAATGAAAGATGGGCGTCCGATAGCGCAAAGCAGAATTTACGCCATGAAATCAAGTTTTGATATAGGCCTGATGGCCTAAGCCGTTTGGCCTAAGCCGTTTGGCCTAAGCCGTTTGGCCTAAGCCATTTGGACTAGACCATCCTATGACAATGAACAGGCTGCTGCGATGAAGCTGATTGTGCGTGGGGGAAAAGGGGTTTGCTAAATATTAAATTGCTTATTCGTAATCAATAATCAATGGCGCATGGTCGGAAAAACGCTGTTCTTTATAAACACGAGCCGCCTTTGCCCGCTGCGCGAGTCCGTGCGTGGCAATTTGGTAATCAATGCGCCAACCCACGTCTTTTGCCCAGGCCTGCCCTCGATTTGACCACCAGGTGTAAGCGGCTATTTCTGGATGAACCCGGCGATACACATCAACGAAACCCACCTCATCAAACAACACACTCAACCAGCGACGCTCTTCAGGTAAAAATCCCGAATTTTTCTTATTGCCTTTCCAGTTTTTCAAATCAATTTCTTTATGGGCAATGTTCCAGTCGCCGCAAACGATCACTTCGCGCCCGCAGGCCTGTAGTTCACGCAAGTGAGGCAAAAAAGCAGCCATAAAATTAAATTTTACTTGCTGACGCTCTTCTCCGCTGGAACCCGAGGGCAAATATAACGAGACCACACTGTAATCGGCAAACTCGGCACAAAGATAACGCCCCTCAAAATCGAACTCCGCGATGCCCAGGCCTTCAATGACTCGTTGAGGTTTTTCCCTGCTATAAATCCCCACCCCGCTGTAACCTTTTTTCTGAGCATAATGAAAATAACCCTGATAGCCATGCGGTGCCAGCATTTGCTCCGTCATATCAGCAGCCTGTGCCTTGAGTTCCTGCAAGCAAATGACATCCGCATCCTGCAAAGCCAGCCAATCGAAAAAGCCCTTGCTAGCAGCTGAGCGAATGCCATTTAAGTTAATCGAGATTATGCGCACAAAAATTCCAATGCAATGAGAGAGGGCGGGCGATTATAATGTTTATCACTCACTTAACCTAGTCACGACCATGTTCAATTTCAGACAAGATTTCATTCGCTTTGCCGTAGAAAAACAAGTATTACGCTTCGGTGAATTCCAAACTAAGGCAGGACGAATTTCGCCGTATTTTTTTAATGCGGGATTATTCAACGATGGCGACTCAATGCGCCAGTTGTCGCAATTTTATGCTCAGGCGATTTTAAGCTCAGACATTCCATTCGACATGATTTACGGTCCTGCCTACAAAGGCATTCCACTGGCAACAGGAACCGCCATCGCCCTTGCGGAACAAGGGCGCAACATACCTTATTGTTACAACCGTAAGGAAGCAAAAGATCACGGTGAAGGGGGTACAACGGTCGGTGCCGCCTTGCAAGGACGGGTATTGATTATTGACGATGTCATCTCAGCAGGCACATCGGTCAGAGAGTCTATTGAACTGATCCGCGCAGCCGGCGCACAACCTTGTGCGGTTATCATCGCGCTGGACAGGATGGAACGCGGCTTAGGAAACCTGTCCGCCGTTCAAGAAGTCACTGAAAGTTATAACATTCCTGTGGTCGCAATTGCAACACTGAACGATTTACTCGGTTACTTACAGGATGAAGCCCCGATGATTGCCAATTTAAATGCGGTACAAGCCTATCGTGAGCTGTATGGTGTTTAAAACGCGGAGGATACGGTGTAGGATTCCAAGAAAACACCCTTAAAAGGGTTACAGAAATTCGAACTGGCCGGTTGTATGACAATACCCCATCAACTGGCCTTGTTTTATATCAAAATACCAGCCGTGTATTCTGAGTGTTTTATCTAAAACACGTTTTGCTATCCAGGGAAATGTCAGCAGGTTTTCAAGCGAAACCACGATTGCACGCTGCTCGCAAGCCCGCTGGCGCTCAGCCGGACTGGATTGAGCATAGTCCAGCTCCACACTGACCCTGGCTGATTCAACCAAACTCATCCAGTCATCAATAAACGAATCGGGATCCGATTTCCCTTTCGTTTGCAACAAGGTCTGTATCCCTCCGCAATGCTCGTGCCCCAAGACCACAATATGTTCAACGCCTAGATTGCAGACACCGTATTCAAGTGCGGCCGTTGTTCCATGATGACCACTGCGCGCTTCATTAGGGGGAACGATATTTGCCACATTGCGAATGACAAATAATTCGCCCGGTGCACAATTGAAAATCAAGGCAGGATCAACCCTGGAATCACAACAGCCGACTATCAAAAATTTGGGTTTCTGGCCCTCTTTAAACAAACGCGAATATTCAATATCATCGCTGGGGAAATGATGCTCCCGAAAACGTAAAAAACCTTCAATCAGGTGTTGCGGCCAACCACTCCTCGCGGGAATAGCGCTGTTTGAAACATCGCCCCCTTCCGTCCATTGACCATCGAGGGGCGTGCTGATTTTAGGCGGATTATTCATGCACAAACCAAGCGTTGCAATGCCTCAAGATATTTATCAGCGGTTTTTTGCAACACATCCTGTGGAATACGCGGAGCGGCAGATTGCTTATCCCAGCCGGAAGATTCCAGCCAGTCACGTACAAACTGCTTATCAAAACTGGGCGGATTGCTCCCTGCCTGGTACGCTTCTGCAGGCCAGAATCGTGACGAGTCCGGCGTCAATGCCTCGTCTATCAGATAGAGATTATCCGACTCATCCACACCAAACTCAAACTTGGTATCAGCGATAATAATGCCTTTGGTTGCCGCATAATTGGCCGCCTCGACATATAAGGCCAGCGTTGCATCACGCACTTGAGCTGCACGGGCAACACCCAGCAACGCCTCAGCTTGTTGGTAGGAAATATTTTCGTCATGATCTCCCACCGCAGCCTTAGTCGAAGGCGTAAACAACGGTTGCGGCAACTTCTCCGCCTCACGCAAACCAGGTGGCAATGCAAAACCACAAATCGTGCCCGTTTTCTGGTAATCCTTCCAGCCTGAACCGACCAGATAACCTCGCACGATAGCCTCGATAGGCAAAGGTTTGAGTCGTTTAGTGACAAAAGAGCGGCCACGCACTTGCGCCAGATCCGCCTCGCCACTCACCACCGATTCAGGCGCAATTCCAGAAAGGTGATTGGGAATAATATGGCCTAATTTTTCAAACCAAAAATTCGATAAAGTTGTAAGCACTTCACCTTTACCTGGAATCGGATCGGAAAGAATCACATCAAACGCGGACAGCCGATCCGTCTGCACAATCAACAAATGCTGCGCATCAACTTCGTATAGATCCCGTACTTTGCCTCGATGCAGCAAAGGCAAGCTGGTGAGTGTAGATTCGTGTAATGCAGACATGGGGCTTCCTTGATAGAGACGGATAAGTATTAAAACAGCGCTTGCTGCATATTTGCCAAAAATACAGGAATTAAGCGCTGACAATGCGAATTATAAAGTACAAATACAAACCGTTGAGCATCACCACCGTTTAATCTGCGGCATCACTGATATTTTTAACGCTATTCTTTAATCAGGACAGTTCCGGCAAAACAGTGTGAGCAATCTGCACCGCTTGTTTTTCCCGGTACGCGGTCAGACGTTGCGCTAAAACGCCATCATTTAAAGCCAACATAGAAATCGCAAATAAACCGGCATTGGCAGCGCCCGCTTCTCCAATTGCAAAGGTGGCAACCGGAATACCTTTAGGCATTTGTACAATAGACAACAGTGAATCCATGCCCTTTAAATATTTGGATGGAATTGGCACACCCAATACTGGCAAGATCGTTTTACCGGCAATCACGCCCGCCAAATGCGCTGCACCGCCGGCGCCAGCGATAAAGCATTGCACACCTTGTGCGCTCATTTCACTGATGTAGTCGAATAACAGATCAGGTGATCTATGCGCGGAAATAACCCTCGCATCATAAGCGACACCGAAGTCTTTCAACTGCCGAGCGGCTTGTTGCATGACTTCCCAATCGTTGCTGCTGCCCATGATAATGGATACAAGGGGTGTTGACATGAAGTCTCCTCAAATTTTAGACGTGAAAATGCCCCCGAACACGGGGGCATTAAGGGGATTACGCGTTGTGATAACTCACGACACGCTCAACTTCATTCTTGGAACCCATGATGACAGGCACACGCTGATGCAGACCTTCAGGTTGCAGTTCCATGATGCGTTGACGACCAGTAGAACACACGCCGCCAGCTTGCTCAACGATGAACGACATGGGATTCGCTTCGTACATCAGGCGCAGCTTACCGGCTTTGCCCGCTTCCTTGTTGTCGAACGGATACATGAAGATACCGCCGCGAGTCAGGATACGGTGAATTTCTGCAACCATGGAAGCGACCCAACGCATGTTGAAGTTCTTCTCACGACCGCCGTCCTTACCCTTGATACATTCTTCAACGTAACGCTGAACTGGCTCTTCCCAGTAACGACGGTTCGACATGTTGATCGCGAATTCTTGCGTATCAACAGGGATTTGCATGTCTGGGTTAGTCAGGAAGAAATCGCCCACATCACGATCCAAAGTAAAGCCATTTACACCATTACCTGTCGTGATGACCATCATGGTATTCGGGCCGTACAGTGCGTAACCAGCACAAACTTGCTTAGTGCCAGGCTGCATAAAGTCAGCAGCGGTAGGGTTTGTTACGCCTTCTGGACAACGCAGAATGGAGAAAATCGTACCGACTGAGATGTTTACGTCGATATTGGATGAGCCATCCAAAGGATCAAATGTAATCAGATACTTACCGCGTGGATATTGCTTGGGAATCTCGTAGATATCTTCCATTTCTTCGGAAGCCATCGCCGCGAGGTGACCACCCCATTCATTAGCTTTAATGAAAATTTCATTGGTGATAATATCCAGCTTCTTTTGTGTTTCGCCTTGAATATTTTCACTGCCTGCACTGCCCAGCACACCAATCAGCGCACCCTTGTTCACGTCATGAGCGATCTGCTTACATGCAGAAACGATATCGCTCAGCAACCCGGTAAAATCGCCACTGGCGTTAGGGATATGGCGTTGTTCTTCAATGATGAATTGAATCAGACTTTTACTCATGTTTTCTCCTCTGTTATTAAAGCAAACCAGCTACAAAATTATTATTTCCTAGATTCTACCGCTTTTCTACCCTGCTCTGCCGATTTTATGAGGGGTTTCTCATATCAACCCGAGCAAATACTTGCTCAAGAAAACAAACAGCGCCGGCAATTTTTAACTTCGCCATCCGCTGCGCGGTTAAACGTACAGAAGCGCCTGCGCCGAAAGCGGCCTGCATACTATTTTGTTAAAGATATAAAAAGAGCAGGCAGTTTTTCCGGCAACTGCGCCACCTTGTCGATGATGGTATATTGCTTACCGAAAATATCCTTCACATATTCATCGGCCTTGGGATCAAGGTTGATGCAATAGGCATAAATGCCTTGCTGATCTAACTCGGTAACCGCTTTACGCGCATCCTCAATCAAAACACGACCGTCCTTGCTGTCAATGTCAGCGGGTTCCCCGTCCGTCAGAATCAGCATCAGTCTTTTATCGGCTTGTTGCTTACCCAGATAATGCCCAGCATGACGCATCGCAGCCCCCATACGCGTGGAATAACTGGCATCCATCGCGGCCAATCTGCCCTTCACTTCATCATTCCAGTGTTCGCTAAAACCCTTGATATGCATGAAGCGCACATCGTGACGTGTATTGGAATGAAAACCTGCAATGGCGTAGGGGTCGCCCAGCTGCTCGACTGACCACGCCAGCAATGACACCGCCTCTTGACTCAATTCCAGTATCGTCTGATCGCTACCCGCCGCCTTTTCATTGAGCGATTCGGACAAGTCCAACAAAACCGTCACAGCAATGTTACGCCCGTCATTTCGATGACTCATATTGATACGCGGATCAGGTGCAGAACCCCCTTTATAGTCTATCAAGGAACGCAATGCGACATCCAGATCCAGTTCGCTACCTTCTTCTTGATAACGGATGCGTACTTTGTCCTGCGGTTTCAATAAATCGAGCATTTTCTTCAAACGCTTGGCCAATGCCGCATGTTTCGCAAGCAACCTGTCTATGTCCGCCGGATTTCCTTTCGGATGCAGGCTTTCATAAAGGCTGACCCAGTCCGGGCGATAGCTCTGACTATTGTAATCCCACTCCGGATAATGACGTGGCGGTAAACCCTGCAGCGCTTCACCCGGTTCGATTTTACGCTGCTCGTCAAACGCTTCTTCCTCATCGCCTTCCTCAATAAAACGCCACATTTGGCGGTTATCATCGCGGTAGTCGACAACGGTATCGGTAAAATAAGTTTTAGGTAAATTATCACTAGGGAGTCGCGTCCTTGCAATAAAGGAAATCGCCAGATCGACGATATCCTGTGTACTCAAATCACACCTGCGCATGGCCTCGTGAAATTTACACGAAAAATCAATAATATGATTGTTTTTATAACCATGATTTTCATCGAGTATAGCGCGAGACAACATCGCCAGACGATGACGCACCGTAGATTCCTGCGCAATATCGCAAGCACCTTCGACGGGAATAGGGTGCAGCGCCAAAAATATACGCCGCATACCGGGATATTCCTTCATCGCCAGATATTCCACCCGACAGTCTTCTAAAAACTCCACCGCCATACGCTGAAAAGGACTCAAATTATCTGCGAATATGGCATCCGTCCAACGACGGTGCGCAACCATATGGGTCAACGCCGCCCGATAACGATCTAGTCCCGTAATGCCGTGCATATCGTTATAAACATCCGGTAGACGTATACCCAGCTTATCGTAATAGGGAATAGGCTGACGTAACTCGTCAAAGGCATTGGAATATGGAATCAATAAATCTTCATCTTGCCACAAGCCACGCAAGTACATATCCAGACGTCGTTCATTATCTACCAGCAAGGTGCCCTGTCGTTCCCGTTGCAACACGGCTTTACTGTCCGCCGATTGCAAGCTGAAATATTCACACTGGCGCTCAGGGTGGTCGTTATAAAAACGCACACCGTAATCCACCCAGTTCTTCAGTCCTGACAAGGAAAGTTGGTGCAATAAAACAGGAAGCTGCCTGAAAAAATCCGGCAAACCCGGACTCGGGAAAGTTTGATGTATGCCGTGAACTGAACCGGTCGTTCGCTCCATAAAATCCAGAACCAGCTCAATATAATCGCGCATCTGTTCCGGGGAATGCAGGCGCCGTGCCGCAGTAGGCAAAGATTGCAAAAAAGGCACAATGGCTTTGCCGTTGGGTGATTTCGACATCCGTTGGATCGCTGCCATTACATCCGGCAGGGAATTTTCTCCCCATACCTTAGCAACGGCAGGCCACTCTTCCAGGAAAATCAAGATGGGCTCAACACCCCGCCCCATTTTTCCTAAAAAACGCGCCTTTTCAATATAAGCTTCCATGCCTGCATTCGTGAGCACCGTCCAGGCTTCACGCATACAGTCAGCAAACACCGGCTCTACGCGTGGGAATGCACAGTCGAGTCGCTGCCAATAATGTTCAAATTCCTTAGGTATGGTTACGGTTGTCATGATCATTTAGTACGGGTTATTTAAACCAGCTGGATTCCCGCTTGCGCAGAAAGACTTAGGCAAATACGGCATCAATTGCATGATCCAGCGTATCGCGGATATCGGCATCGTCCGTAATCGGACGCACCAGCGCCATGCGGCAAGCAGCGCGGGGCGAAACCCCCCCCTTAATCAAGGTGGCTGCATAGACCAGCAAACGTGTCGAAATACCCTCATCCAGACCGTGACCTTTCAGATTGCGGGCTGTCGTGCCTATTTTCACCAGCTTGGCCGCAATGTCTTTTTCCATACCTGTTTCTTTGGCAAGTATCTCGGTCTCAACAGAGGCCGCAGGATAATCAAACTCAAAGGCGGTAAAGCGCTGCTTGGTTGATTGCTTCAAATCCTTCAGCAAACTTTGATAGCCGGGGTTATAGGAAATTACCAACTGAAAATCAGGATGCGCATGAATGAGCTCACCTTTTTTATCCAGCGGCAAGGTACGTCTATGGTCGGTTAGCGGGTGGATGACCACGGTGGTATCCTGACGCGCTTCAACAATTTCATCGAGATAGCAAATCGCACCAATACGTGCGGCTGTCGTTAACGGACCATCCAGCCAGCGTGTGCCATTCGCATCCAGCAGATAACGCCCGACCAGATCACTGGCCGTCATATCTTCGTTGCAGGCGACGGTAATGAGCGGCTTATTGAGCTTCCACGCCATATACTCGATGAAGCGCGATTTCCCGCACCCTGTTGGCCCTTTAACCATCACAGGTAAACGTGCGGCATAAGCGGCTTCATACAGGACAACCTCATCACCTTGTGCTTGATAGAACGGCTCTTCGTGAACCTTGTATTGATCTATATTTGTCATCTCTTTCCCCAATACGTACCACGTAACCGCGTGGCCTAAACAATTTAATTTTTTAGAAAAAAACGCCCCCATCAAGTGGGGGCGCGTTTTCACTACATAAGCGAACGACTTTGCTTACTTGTGTACGCCCAGCTTGTCGCGCCAGCCAGGGAAAATCTTGTCCGCATCTTTCGGGAAAGATTCGAATGCACGAGCAAATTCTTTATGCTCTTTCGCGAATTCGATCGGGTCTGCACCCGATTTCCAGCACTCATACGATTGACGCAGAGAAATCGCGCCAGCCGCTGGTGAGTCGATGTGACCATAAGATCCGCCACCTGCTGTATTGATTACGTTGCCGTGACCCAGATTTTCGAAGAAACCTGGCAGACGCAACGCATTCATACCGCCGGAGATGATAGGCGTGGTTGGTTTCATACCATACCATTCTTGATGGAAGAAGGGACCCTGACAGCTGTCACGCTCTATCATATAAGCGATAACTTTATCATCGGCGCCACCTTCCATTTTGCCGAAGCCCATCGTCCCTACGTGGATACCGGAAGCACCTTGTAAACGAGACATTTTAGCCAGGACAAACGCTGTGTAACCACGTTTGGATGAAGGTGATGTCACCGCACCGTGACCCGCACGGTGGTAGTGCAAGTACTGACCTGGATATTGACGACGTGCTGTCGTAATCATACCTGGACCGCCCACATACCCGTCAACCAGGAATGCCAGTTTGTCTGCATCCGGACCGAATGTTTCCAGCGCGAAATCAGCACGAGCACACATTTCGTAGTGATCATCAGCCGTAATGTTCATCGAGAACAATTTTGCATCGCCAGTTTCGTCTTGCGCGCGTTTCATTGAGTCATAAACTAATGGCAACACTTTCTTGATAGGACAGAAAGTTTGGTTACCTTGTGGTTCATCATTCTTAATAAAGTCACCACCCAGCCAGAACTGGTATGCAGCTTTTGCAAAAGGCTCAGGACGCAGACCCAGCTTAGGCTTGATGATGGTACCGGAAATGTAGCCGCCATTAACAACCGGACGACCCAAAATGCGCCACAGGTCGGAAATGTCTTTTGCAGGACCATCGAACAATTGCAACATACGGGGAGGAACATAGAAATCTTGCATTTGCAGATCTGCAACGTCACCCATACCCTGATTGTTACCAATTGCCAGTGTCAGGAAAGAGACTATCATCGCACGACCGTCAGTTACATTGCGGTCGAACAAGTCATTCGGATAAGCCACCTTCATGATGCCTTTAGCTTCGTCGATGAAGTACACCAGCGCGTCAACGCCCTTGGTAAAATCGTCGGTAGTGCTAACTTCTACGTTGGTTCCTGTTGAAGATTCTGCAGCAATGTGTGCAGCAACTTCCAGATAGCCGTAACCGGCCATAGGATGCATGGTGTATGCCACCAGAATGTGCTTGCCGTTCTTGATCAGCTCCGCTTCATCAAGTTCTAAATTTGCATAACGATTAGATTGATCCATTGTTTACCTCTCCTGTATGTTAACGATAATCACTAACTACCTAACGAACAACAACGTGTAACAGGTCGCCACTATAGGGCTGATACCCTATAAGCGATAGTCAATTATTTTTATTGAAACCATAAGAAAAACTTATGGTTGTATAATCGCGGAATCCTGAACCCGTTATCTTTGCCGCCCGACTATGCTCCACTTCACGCTACGTCAATTGCAGGTGTTTGAAAAAGTGGCCAGCCATTTAAATTATTCACGTGCGGCCGAAGAACTATACCTCTCTCAACCTGCGGTGTCTATGCAAATAAAGCAAATTGAAGGCCATATCGGTTTGCCGCTATTTGAACAAATGGGCAAGAAAATTTTTCTTACCGATGCAGGACGAGAGCTATTCCCTTACGCACGCAATATCGCCCAGCAACTCGATGAACTCGAATCGGTATTTGACGAAATGAAAGGACTGGGGCGCGGCAGGCTGACTTTATCTGTGGTCAATACCGCCAATTATTTCACTCCGCAATTACTTGCCAAGTTTTGTCAGCGACACCCCAACATCAATGTGAATTTACACGTTGCCAATCGCGATGCGGTACTCAAACAGCTAGCCGATAACTGCACCGATATGGCCATCACAGGACAACCTCCAAAGGATCTGGATCTGAGCGCCGAATCATTCCTGGATAATCCCTTGGTTGTCATCGCCTCACCCGCTCATCCTCTGGCAGCCCTCACCCACATTAAATTTACACAGCTCGCCCGAGAAACCTTTTTATCACGTGAAATAGGTTCCGGAACGCGTAGCGCCATGGAACGCGTATTTGCCAAACATGGCGTCCAACCGCGTATCAGCATGGAAATGGAAACCAATGAGGCTATAAAACAAGCCGTGCAAGCCGGCATGGGTTTAGGCATACTCTCATTGCACAGTATTGAACTTGAGCTTGAAACGCGACGTCTAGTCGTACTTGATGTCGAACACTTTCCTTTGATGCGGCACTGGTTTGTAGCACATCGTAACAACAAACGCTTATCCACCGCAGCTTCTGCATTCAAGGAATTTCTATTGCACGAAGTGGCAAATTGCCTATAAGGCTCACTATATCCCAAATAAAAAGCGACCCGGAAGGGTCGCTTTTTATTGGTCAGACAAAAATTTATCTGATAATCGCGTTCAATTCACCCTTAGCATAGCGGTTAGCCATGGCTTCGAGTGAGATAGGCTTGATCTTGCCAGCTTGACCGGCACAACCAAAAGCTTCATAACGCAGCTTGCAAATGTCTTTCATTGCAACCGTCGTTGCAGCCAGGAACTTGCGAGGATCGAAGTCTTTGGTGTTTTGAGCGAGGTAACGACGAGTCGCACCCGTTGATGCCATACGAAGATCAGTATCGATGTTAACTTTACGAACGCCGTTCTTGATTCCTTCAACGATTTCTTCAACAGGAACGCCGTAGGTTTCGCCCATGGTGCCGCCGAATTCGTTGATGATCTTCAACCATTCTTGGGGCACGGAAGACGAACCATGCATAACCAAGTGGGTGTTAGGCAGACGTGCGTGGATTTCCTTGATACGGTCGATACGCAGAACAGCACCGGTAGGAGGACGAGTAAATTTGTACGCGCCGTGTGAAGTGCCGATGGCGATAGCCAATGCATCCACACCCGTTTGACGTACGAATTCAGCGGCTTCTTCAGGATCTGTCAGCAATTGGTCGTGGCTCAAAACGCCTTCAGCGCCGTGACCATCTTCTTTTTCGCCTTCGCCGGATTCCAATGAACCCAGGCAACCCAATTCGCCTTCAACAGAAACACCAACTGCATGTGACATTTCAGCCACGCGACGAGAGATATTGACGTTGTATTCAAATGAAGAAGGTGTCTTTCCATCCGCTAACAACGAACCGTCCATCATGACGCTGGAAAAACCGGAACGAATGGCATTGATACAAACCGCTTCAGATGCGCCGTGATCCTGGTGCATAACGACGGGGATATGCGGATACATTTCAACTGCAGCTTCGATCAGATGACGCAAGAAAGGTTCGCCTGCATATTTACGCGCGCCGGCAGAACCTTGCATGATGACAGGACTGTTGGTCGCGTCAGCTGCTTCCATAATCGCCTTAACCTGTTCCAGGTTGTTAACGTTGAAAGCTGGCAAACCGTAGCTGTGCTCTGCTGCGTGATCGAGAAGTTGACGCAATGATACTAATGCCATTTTTATCTCCTGATTATTTAGATTACAAACTTAAATCTGTTACAAATTTCTTCTTAAAGACTATTTTTGTGGTGATCGCCAATACGCACAATTTTCAGCGTATTGGTGTGGCCTGATTGACCGACCGCTTCACCGACCGTTACAACGATCAGATCACCATCCTGTACGCAACCCATCTCAACGAGCTTTTGCTCTGCATCAATCAATTCCTGTGCCGTATTTTTAACATCACGACTCGGGAACAAGACCGGATGCACACCGCTGAACAAGGTAACCTTAGTCAACGTAGCATGAACCGGTGTCAGTGCAAAAATAGGCACGCCTGCATTGACACGCGACATCCACAATGCTGTTGAACCTGATTGCGTCAGAGCAACAATGGCTTTTACCTTGAAGTGAGACGCAGCAAACAGTGCAGACATCGCAATGGATTGGTCGATGCGGGTAAATTTATGCGAGACAGCACGTTGATCAATTGAATGGTCATCAACTTGCTGCTCTGCATTCAAACAAATACGCGACATCGCTTCGATGGTTTCAACGGGATAATCACCTACCGCCGTTTCTGCAGACAACATTACCGCATCGGTGCCATCCAATACCGCGTTTGCCACGTCGGAAACTTCGGCGCGGGTCGGGATTGGATTGGTGATCATAGATTCCATCATCTGCGTGGCCGTAATCACCAGGCGATTTTTGGCTCTGGCCATCTTGATCATGCGCTTTTGCAAACCAGGGACGGCTGCATCGCCCACTTCCACGCTCAAATCGCCACGTGCGACCATAATGGCATCAGACGCTTCGATAATATCAGCCAGTGCCGGAATGGCTTCTGCACGTTCGATCTTTGCCATCAACAGACTTTGACCGCCCGCCTCATGCATCAACTTGCGTGCAAATCGCATATCTTCACCACTGCGAGGGAAGGAAATCGCCAGATAGTCAGCCTTGATCAGCGCGGCTGTCTTGATATCTTCCATATCCTTCTCGGTGAGTGCAGGCGCCGTTAAGCCCCCACCCTTGCGGTTAATACCTTTGTTATTCGACAACACACCACCGCGCACTACCTTGCAGATGACCTTGGAGCCCTTAACTTCAACCACATCAAATTCCAGCATGCCGTCATTGAGCAATAAGACTGAGCCGGAACTGACGTCATCCGGCAATTCCTTATAGTCAAGACCGACGCACTGTTGGTTACCCAGTCCTTCAAGTTCGGCATCAAGAACAAACGTATCGCCTTTTTCCAGCACGATTTTGTCGTTTTCGAATTTACCTACACGGATTTTCGGCCCTTGCAGATCAGCCAAAATGCCCACGGTACGGCCCACTGCCGCCGCCGCCGCACGCACAACTTCGGCACGCTTGACGTGATCCGCGGCTGAGCCGTGTGAGAAATTCATCCGCACCAGATCGACACCGGCACGTATCATGTCTTCCAGGACTTTTTGACTACTGGAGGCAGGCCCCAGCGTTGCAACTATTTTGGTTCTACGCAGCATGTGAGTCCTAATTTATTATTTTTTAGCGCGTTCTTCAAGAATCGCTACCGCAGGCAAAGTCTTGCCTTCGAGGAATTCAAGGAATGCACCGCCTGCTGTTGAGATGTAAGACACTTTATCAAAAATGTCGTACTTCTGAATTGCTGCAATTGTGTCGCCACCACCGGCCAGGGTAAATGCCTTGGTATTCGCAATTGCCATGGCAATCGCCTTCGTACCTTCACCAAACTGATCGTATTCAAATACGCCAACCGGGCCGTTCCAAACCACCGTACCTGCATTCATGATGATGTCGCAGATTTCTTGTGCTGACTTAGGGCCAATATCAAAAATCATTTCGTCATCAGCAACATCATTGGCTGACTTCAGAATGGCATGCGTATTTTCATTTCCCGGCAGGAAGGGGGCAGCCGTACCAACCACGACATCCGTTGCGATAGGAATAATTGCGCCGCGAGCAGTCATTTTGGCAATCAACGCTTGTGCAGTTGGCACAAGATCGTTTTCACATAACGACTTACCGACTGGATGGCCGGTTGCTTTCAAGAAGGTGTTGGCAATACCCCCGCCGACAACCAACTGTTCGCATTTTTCAGACAAGGACTCCAACACCGTCAGCTTGGTCGAAACTTTTGAACCGCCAACGATAGCCACCATCGGACGTGCCGGTGACAGCAAAGCTTTGCTCAACGCTTCAAGTTCTTCTGTGAGCAAAATACCCGCAGCAGCAACAGGTGCAAATTTGGCAACACCGTGAGTTGATGCTTCAGCGCGGTGAGCCGTACCAAAAGCATCCATGACAAATACATCACACAGCGCGGCATATTTTTTAGCCAGTTCGTCCGTGCTTTTCTTCTCGCCTTTATTAAAACGGCAATTTTCCAGCAGAACGAGTTCACCTTCAGCAACTTCAAACCCGCCATCAATCCAGTCACGGATCAAACGTACAGGCTTATTCAATTTCTCAGCAATACAATCCGCAACCGGCTTGAGTGAATTTTCTTCCGAATACTCACCTTCAGTCGGGCGTCCCAGATGCGAGGTCACCATGACGCGTGCACCCGCTTTAATCGCGGCATTGATAGTCGACATGGATGCACTGATACGGGCATCGGACGTCACTTTTCCATCTTTTACAGGCACATTTAAATCAGAACGGATCAGGACGCGCAGGCCCTTAAGATCCAAATCGGTCATTTTAATTACGGACATGTTCTACTCCATAAATATAAAGCTTGGGGAGTGGGAAGTAGAGAGTGGTGAATGACAGAGAGTGGGTGGCGAGCAGCAAGCGGCTAACGTAAATCACGCTAAATCGACTGGCAACTTACTACTCTCTACGTGCTATTCTCCCCTCCCCGCTTCCTGTTTAATTACGCGATGTGACGAACCATACGCATCAAGTTGCAGGTATAACCATATTCATTGTCATACCAGGCAACGACCTTAACAAAGGTAGGATCCAATGCGATACCGGCTTCCGCATCAAATACTGACGGGCAGGTATAACCACGGAAATCCGTTGAAACCACTTTTTCATTGGTGAAACCCAACACGCCCTGCAATGGACCGCTTTCAGACGCTGCCTTCATTGCCGCAACGATTTCAGCGTAGGTCGCCGGATTATTCAACTCAACAGTCAAATCAACCACAGACACATCTGAAGTCGGGACGCGGAAGGCCATACCCGTCAACTTACCCTTCAACGCAGGCAATACGACGCCTACCGCTTTAGCAGCACCCGTTGATGAAGGAATAATGTTTTCCAGTATACCGCGACCACCGCGCCAGTCTTTGTTAGAGGGACCGTCAACTGTCTTTTGCGTGGCGGTAGCTGCGTGCACCGTTGTCATCAGACCGCGCTTGATACCAAACGTATCGTTCAGTACTTTAGCAACAGGCGCCAAAGCGTTCGTTGTGCAGGAAGCCGCTGAAACGATCGCTTCACCATTGTATGTTTCATGATTCACACCATAAACAAACATCGGTGAGGTATCTTTACAAGGTGCGGACATAACCACTTTTTTCGCGCCCGCTTGAATATGCTTCTGACAGCTTTCCTGATCAAGGAAGAAACCAGTACATTCAATAACGATATCAACACCCGCTTCATCCCATTTCAGATTTGCAGGATCACGTTCTGCTGTCAGGCGAATTTCTTTGCCATTGACAACCAGATTACTACCGCTGACTGCCACATCGCCATTGAAACGACCATGTACAGAATCATATTTAAGCATATAAGCCAAGTAGTCAGGCTCGAGCAAGTCATTGATTGCAACAACTTCAATTTCAGGGAAATCCTTGGTTGCTGCACGGAATACCATACGACCAATACGACCAAAACCGTTAATGCCAACTTTAATTGCCATGTTTTTCTCTCCCTTTATTTAGTTATTAAAACTTCATTTACCAATGCATCTACCTGATTCAGGCTATGTTCAACACTCAGCCTTCACAAAAACACAGTATCGCATTGCGTCAAGCCTAACCTTCTTTACTGTAGCAACGACGTTTTAGTTTCGACGCTGCTCACGCAGCGCCTCATAGAAATATCGTTAAGTTATAGAACACCCTTAACTGTCGATACTACGTTTTCCACAGTGAAGCCGAAATGCTTGAACAACTCAGGTGCGGGTGCTGATTCGCCGAAGCAATCCATACCGACCACAGCACCTTCAAGACCGACATATTTGTACCAACCGCCGGTTACGCCCGCTTCAACCGCAACGCGATTCACACCACGCGGCAACACGCTGTCTTTGTAAGCTTGATCTTGCTTATCGAATACATTGGTTGATGGCATGGAAACCACGCGTACGTTGATTCCTTCCCCTGCCAGCGCTTTTTGTGCATCCAGTGCCAGCGCAACTTCAGAGCCCGTTGCGATAATAATGGCTTGTGGCTTGCCATCAGCCGCTTCAGACAGAACATACGCACCTTTACGGATATTAGCGATCTGCGCATCATCACGTTTTTGGAATTGCAAATTCTGACGACTGAAAATCAAGCTGGAGGGACCGTCGTTACGTTCTACGGCAGCAACCCAACAAACGATGGATTCTACGGTGTCACAAGGACGCCATGTTTCCATGTTAGGAATATGACGCAGCGTTGCAGTTTGTTCAACAGGCTGGTGAGTCGGGCCGTCTTCGCCCAAACCGATAGAATCATGGGTGTAAACAAAAATCACACGCTGCTTCATCAAGGCAGCCATACGCAAGGCATTGCGTGCATATTCCGAGAACATCAGGAAAGTGCCGCCGAATGGCAATAAACCGCCATGCAACGCCATACCGTTCATGATGTGTGACATACCAAATTCGCGCACGCCGTAGCTGATGTAGTTACCGGTAGTCTTGCCGTGTACATGCTTGCAACCTACCCAGTTAGTCAGATTAGAACCTGTCAAATCGGCTGAACCGCCCAGGAATTCAGGCAAAGCCGGTGCCAAGGCATTGATCGCATTTTGTGAAGCCTTACGGGTTGCAATGGTTTCGCCCTTGGCATTTGTCGCAGCGATTGCAGCCGCAGCGTGTTCAGCCCAATTCGCAGGCAGATCTCCCTTGGTACGACGCGTAAACTCTGCCGCTTCAGCAGGGTAAACCGCAGCATATTCTGCAAACTTGTTGTTCCACAGCTTTTCCAGACCTTCACCCTTAGTGCGTGCATCCCACGCTTCATAAACATGGGTCGGGATTTCGAACGGGGGATAATTCCAGCCGATGTGCGCACGGGTTGCAGCCACTTCTGCATCACCTAATGCTGCGCCATGTACATCGTGCGTACCTTCCTTGTTTGGAGAACCTGCACCGATGACCGTCTTGCAGCAAATCAAGGTAGGTTTGTCCGTAACGGCTTTACCTGCTTCTATTGCAGCGTTAATCGCTTCGGGATCATGACCTTGAACATCCGCTACAACATGCCATCCGTAAGCTTCAAAACGCTTTGCTGTATCATCTGTAAACCAGCCATTGGTATGACCGTCAATGGAAATTTCATTGTCATCCCAAAATGCGGTCAACTTACCCAAACCCCACGTACCCGCCAATGCGCACGCTTCGTGAGAAATACCTTCCATCATGCAACCATCGCCCATGAAGACATAGGTGCGGTGATCGACGATTTCGTGACCTGGCTTATTAAATTCTGCTGCAAGCAGTTTTTCAGCCATCGCCATACCAACGGCATTGGTGATACCTTGACCCAGCGGACCCCCTGTGGTTTCTACCCCTGCGGTATAACCATATTCAGGATGTCCCGGTGTTTTGGAATGCATTTGACGGAAACGCTTGAGTTCATCAATCGGCAGATCATAACCGGACAAATGTAACAAGGCGTAGACCAACATTGAACCATGCCCATTGGACATCATAAAACGATCACGACCAGGCCATTTAGGATTTGCCGGGTTGTGGCGCAGATGGCGATTCCACAAAACATCAGCGATTTCTGCCATGCCCATCGGCGCGCCAGGATGTCCGGAGTTCGCCTTCTGTACCGCATCAACCGCCAGCATGCGGATTGCGCCGGTTATGTCGTTATATTTTGGTGGGGTAATGCTACGATTTGCTGTCATTTACTGACTCCTCCGAAACATCCCAAAGGGATGGGTTATGTTTAACGCCTAATGTAAACCAATTTTTTAATCTCACGAATTATGCAGCAAGCCCTGAAATACATCAACAACCTCAGCGCCATAATGTTAATTCTCAAGCAAAAATACGTTATTTTTTTAATTCTCACTCATTTTTTTGTCACTTTAATGCCGAGCTGCTTAAGTTTTCTATAAAGATGCGTACGCTCCAGCCCTATTTTTTCTGCAACACGTGACACATTACCCGCCTCTTTTTGTAAATGATAGTCAAAATAAACCGCATCAAAGTATTCACGGGCTTCACGCAGCGGCAAATCCAAATGCAACGAAAAATTTTGAACTGCGCCATCAATTTCGACCGTTAAATTTTGCGCTTTTTCAACGACGACCGGACGCTCGGGTCTTGCCGCACCCTCTTTTATGGCACGTGCAATCGTTACAAGCAATTTCTGCATAGCGATCGGCTTTTCCAGAAAATCCACCGCGCCCATACGCGTTGCCTCAACGGCAGTCTCTATGGTGCCGTGACCTGACATCATCACGACAGGCATGGTTAACAAATCTTCATCAACCCATTCCTTTAACAAAGTAACGCCGTCTACATCCGGCATCCAAATATCCAACAACACCAGATCGGGCTCATGCTCATGCCTGAACTTGCGGGCTTCTTCGGCATTTTCGGCCAGATGAACCAGATAACCCTCATCAAAGAGTATTTCTGCCAGCAACTCACGGATACCCACTTCATCATCCACGACCAATATTGTCTTACTCATACTTACACCTCTTTACAAAGCGGCAAATGGATACTGACACAGGCGCCACCTTCTTCATTATTTTCAACGGCGATTCTGCCGCCATGCTCTTCAATTATTTTTTTAACAATCGCCAAGCCTAAACCCGTTCCTTTTGTTTTGGTCGTCATATAGGGCTCAAAAACCCGGGATAATGCATTTTCGGAAAATCCCCCGCCATTATCCCTGACTTGCAAATGAATCTCATCATGCACAACCTCACTACTCAATACAATCTGCGGTTGCGCCACACCGAGGAGCGCATCTTGAGCATTTTGCAATAAATTATGCAGAACCTGACGTAACCGTGTCGCATCCCCGCTAATTTCTGAGCGATTGGCTCTCAAATTCAGGCTGATCGGGACGGCATTGGCCTCATAAAGACCTAACACCTCTTGTATCAATCTGTGCGCATCCAGTCGGGTCAGTTTTAACACGGGGCCGCGCGCATAATCCGCAAAATCCGTCACCATATTTTTCATCGCCCCCACCTGACTGACAATAGTTTGCGTAGCGCGCTGCAACAATCTTGCATCACTCTCATCGAGTTTACTGCTCAATTTATATTGCAGTCGCTCTGCCGACAATTGAATCGGCGTCAGCGGATTCTTAATCTCATGGGCTAAACGCCGCGCCACCTCACCCCACGCCGCCTGCCGCTCTGCTTGCAACAGGTGCGTAATATCATCAAACACCACCACGTAACCGCCAGCCGATGCTTCTGGCAAACTCGTACCACTCATCAACAAAACCTGAGTGCCATTACGACTCAATCTCTCGATTTGCAACTTCCACTCACCATTGCTTGCCTGAAGAAATCCCTCCTTAATCGCCAAACAAAAAGAATTGAGTAAACTGTATTTTTCGGCAATCTGCTCTAAAGTCATCCGCTGCAACACTTGCAAGGGTACGCCCAGAACATGCTCGGCACTGGCATTCACCGATCGTAAACGAAACTGTTCATCGAGTGCCCACACACCGGAAGACAAATGCGCCAGCACACTTTCCAGATAGGCTTTGGCACTTTCCACCTCACGCTGCTGCTGTTCACTGGCTCGCCTGGCATCGGCCAGTTGATGCGTCATTTGATTAAACAGTCCCGTCAAAGCGCCTAATTCATCACTGCTGCGTATCGGATGCTGACCGCTAAAATCACCCTGCGCAACGGCACGCGTGCCTTCAGCTAACGCCTCCAATGACGAGCCCAATCTTTCACTGATGAAGAAGGCGGCTGAGATTGCCGTTAGCAACACCACCAACAAAGACAAGGTCAACGTGATGCCATATAAGCGTTTCAATCCCAAACGGGATAAAGTCAATTCCTGATAATCACGATACACGGACTGCACCATTTCGGCATCCGCTTCTATTTTCTTTGGAACGGACTGATTGAACTGCAGAATATAGCTGGCTCCCGAATATCTGTTTGACTTAACCCGAGCAAGCACACGCAGACTCATTGCTTTGTTGGGCGTCGCTTCAACGGCGGCATACTGACCTTGTTCCTGCGCCTCTTGCAACATCTTTTCGGTTGGAATATCCGGCAGCAAAGCATCGTTACTGGCAGCAAACGCATACATTTTTCCACTCAGATCAAAAATGGCCACTTCCTGCGCCGCCCCCTCATCAATCAACTGATTCAGGGAATGTTGAAATTGAGCAGGATTCTTTTCCGACAATAAGAGTGCAATAAACTGGGTTTTTTTCGCTAATTCCTTAAGGCTATTATCTAATCCGGTGCGCCCCAGATTAAGCCCCCCTTCCAACGCTTTTTCGACGCGCACATCAAACCAGGACTCAATACTCTTGGAGAGAAAATTAACCGATACGGAATAAACCAGAATGCCGGGTAAAATAGCAATCAAGGTAAAGAATATCACCAGCCGGAGCGTTAACTTTGAGCCGAATATTTTATTTTTTAACTTCTCGCGCAAACGCCAAACTTGAAACCCCACCAACCCGAGCAAGCCTATTGCCAGCAAGCCCATCATCCCAAGCAAGGCATAATAGCTCACCGAAAATACGTCGGTATTTACGCTGTGGCTTGAGAGCAGATACAGCAAGGCCGTACCTGCAATGACACTGAGTATGATCAGGTATTTCACTGTTACTCCGTTTTACTGCGCGAAGCCGCATCAGCCGGGCGGATAACCCAACGATACCAGCCAGAATCAAGATCCCAATCTCGACTGGTTAGCACATTCACCTGCATCAGTTTAGGCAACTGTTTACTATCCAGGCGTAATCTAACCGCAGCCACATAACTGCCGTCCTTTTTCATCACACTTTGAGGAATGTAAACCGAGCTTTGTCGCGCTAAAACGCGCATCATTTCTTCGAGACTGGCAAAATTCTGAAATAACGAACCCCGTGAAATTCGATACTGGCGGGTCAGAACGTTATAGGATAACTTGATAGCTTGTTCACTCTGAAAAATCTGCTCATCAAGCCAATACCAGCGTGAATGGGTGAGTGAGAATTCACCGACAAAATAAAGCGGAACACCTAAAGACAAAGCCTGCTGAACCTGAAAGCTCAAATTCACCTCAAAATCTGCCGTTAACTGATAGCCATCCTCATTCCAGCGCATTTCCGCCTTATTAACATCTATACCCTCGGCGTGTGCTATCGAGATACTCAAACACAAACACAGCAGCGCCTTAAGAATGTTTTTGCAGCAAGGCATAAAAAAATCCATCATGCTGATCATTAGGCAACAAGGCCCCACAGGGCAACGCTATAGCCAACTGCTTTGCATCGGCATTTTCCGTCAAAAACCGATCAATCACATCCTGATTTTCTTGTTTAAAAACAGAGCAGGTTACATAAAGTAACAGCCCGCCTTCCGCCAACAAGCCCCACAAAGCGGCCAGAATATCAGACTGTTGTGCCGAAAAAGCGGGAAGATCTTTTTTGCGGCGCAGCCACTTTATATCGGGATGGCGTCGTGCCACACCCGTTGCAGAACACGGCACATCAGCCAGAATACGATCAAATGGCTTACCATCCCACCAAAGATGAGGATGAGCGGCATCCCCCGCGAAAAGCGTTGCCTTTAAATCCAAACGCTGCAAATTATCCGCCACCCGCTGTAACCGTTTTTCATCCTTGTCCAACGCAATCATTTCTACGTCTGCCAATTCCAGAATATGCGCCGTTTTCCCACCGGGTGCAGCACACGCATCTAGCACGCGCATGCCGGATCGCACATCCAAAAGCCGTGCGGCGTACTGCGCACCGGCATCTTGTACTGATACGGCCCCGGCAAAAAATTCCGGCAGCTTATCGACCGAAACAGGTTTATCTAATTGCAAGGCATCCGGGGCGATAATCCGCGCCGCAATCGTTAAATCTGTCAGTTTAGCCAGATAGTCAGCCGTGCTACCTTTACGCTGGTTGACGCGTAAAGTCATCGGTGGATGACCATTACCCGCGTCCAATATTGCCTCAGCCGCGACACCGTATTGGCTTTTTAATTCATCTATCCACCATACAGGATGAGAGTAACGCCCCTCCGGTGTTAAAGTTGCCTGCTCTAACAAAGCGGCCTCATTACGTAAAAAATTACGCAATATTGCATTCACCAAACCTCGAATTTTTGGATTCAGAATATCTGCTGAACGCACCGCATGATCGACAACCGCATGTTGCGCCGCACGACTGTAATGCAACTGATAGATCGCAACCAGCAGCAAATAGGTGATGCGCTGATCTGTCATATGTTTATGCAGCAGCAAATTAAGAATGGCATTTAACTGGCCGTAAAAACGCAACGTACCATAACTTAAATCTTGCAAGGCCGCGCGCTGCGCCGGTGTCCATACCGATTTTCTGCGCAGCGATTCATCCAGAACCTGATTGAGATTACGCCCGTCCACCAATACTTGCTGAACGATCTGGGTTGCTGCGAGTTGTATGTTGTGCATTTAAAAAACCTGAAAATAATCGCCGGGTTGAACCGGTACGGCTTGCAAAAATTGTACGGCAGCCTGAGCCTTGCCGCCGGGACGCTGCAATACTTGCAAGCTGAGCGCAGCGCTGCCACAAGCAACGGTAATACCTGACTTACCCACAGCCAGCACCTCCCCGGGGGCGCCATGCTGATCCGGACACACTTGCGCTTCCCATATCTTCACAACTTTATCCTGCCACTTACTTTGACTGACGGGAAAGGGATTATAAGCGCGTATCGCGCGTGAAATTTGTACCGCATCTTGACGCCAATCGATCACAGCCTCACTTTTTAACACCTTGGCTGCATAACACGCCTCTCGATTATCCTGCGCCACGGGCAGGAGCGCTGCGTTTTCCAGCAAATGCAAGACCTCCAATATATTACCAGCCCCCTGCTCTGCCAATTTATCCTGCAAGGTCTGTGCGTTATCACTCGAAATGACCGGACATGGCTTGCGCAACAGCATATCACCGGTATCCAGACCCGCATCCATTTGCATGATCGTGATACCCGTCCGGGCATCTCCGGCCAGAATGGCACGCTGTATTGGCGCTGCACCACGCCAGCGGGGTAAAAGCGAGGCGTGAATATTCAGACAGCCAAAGCGGGGGATATCCAATACCGCTTTGGGTAACAGCAATCCGTAGGCGGCAACCACCATCACATCCGCTTCCAGCGCTCTGATTTCCTGCTGCACCGACAAGACTTTCAAGCTATCCGGCTGCAAAACAACCAAACCGTGCTGCAACGCCAATTTTTTGACAGGACTCGCAGAAAGTTGCATACCCCGTCCTGCAGGTCGATCAGGCTGCGTCAACACAGCCACAACCTGATGTACTTTGAGCAAGGCCGCAAGGGCAGTCGCCGCAAAGTCAGGCGTACCGGCAAAAATTATTTTCACTAAATTATTCCAATAACGATAAGAGTCAATTGAACATCAATATCTCACAACCGCTTTTCATCAAGATCAAAGGTAAGTTTGATTTCGAAAGCGGCAACACCCTAAAAAAATCCCTTACAGTGCTTCCCGACGACGTTTTTTTAATTTGGCTCGTAATCGCGTTTGCTTTAACTGAGATAAATATTCCACAAAAACACGGCCTTGCAGATGATCCAGCTCGTGTTGAATACAGACAGCCAAAAAACCCTGCGCCTCCAGTGTAAAAGACTTACCCATCAGATCAAGCGCGCGCACTGTGACATGATCTGCTCGCGTCACATTCTCGTAAATCCCCGGCACCGACAAGCACCCTTCTTCACCTTCAATTTTCCCGCTCAGACTTAACAACTCGGGGTTAATAAGCACCAACAAATCATCGTGGGTCTCTGAAATATCAACCACAATGATTTGCTCATGCACATCGACTTGCGTCGCCGCTAAACCAACACCCGGCGCTGCATACATCGTTTGTGCCATGTCTTGCACCAACTTGCGGGTCGCATCATTAACCTTATCGACCTTTTTGGCGATGGTATGAAGACGTTCGTCGGGATACTGCAAAATTTGTAAGAGGGCCATAATACTTGCTAATTTAATTGACTGGATGCAGAATTTAAAAAGCGACCTAATGATTGAAAAGAACTTTCATTTCGGCCTGATTGTTGCCAGGATGATCGTTAAGACGCATACAGATTATATCGCTGATTTGCTTTTTACTCTCCCTCCTCTTTACGATTCAATTTTACGACGCCCCACTCGCAAACGAATAGCTTATATGGATGCAGGAATCAAGGCTTGGCTTACCCTCAGCATGATACCCGGCCTGGGGAATCTGGGCGCACGTCATTTATTAAAGGAATTCTGTTCGCCCGAGGCCGTGTTGGCCGCACCGCCGGAGGCACTCAAATCTTTCGTCAGCGCCACTGTCGCCAGCGCCATTCGCCGGGGTATTGAAGAAGCGGCACTCATATCCACGCAATCCTGGCTTGAAGACAAACAAAATCACATTATCACCCTGGGTGATAGCAACTATCCGCAGGCGCTACTTAACATTAGCGATCCCCCGCTGCTGCTTTATGTCAAAGGCCGGTTAGACTTACTCAATTGCGCGGCCGTTGCTATCGTTGGCAGCCGCCATGCAACGCCTCAAGGCATGAGTAATGCGGAACAGTTTGCAGCTAACTTGAGTGATGCAGGACTGTGTATTATCAGCGGCATGGCGCATGGCATAGATGCGGCAGCTCATCGCGGTGCTTTACAAGGCAAGGGAAGCAGCATCGCGGTCGTCGGAACGGGGTTAGATAAAGTATATCCTGCGGCAAACCGGGATTTAGCCCACACACTGGCGAAATCAGGAGTCTTAATTTCGGAATTCCCGCTCGGCACCCCGCCACTGGCCGCAAATTTTCCAAGACGCAATCGCCTGATCAGCGGCATGAGCGCAGGTTGCCTGGTTGTGGAAGCCTCTTTGCAAAGCGGTTCATTGATCACTGCCCGACAAGCCATGGAACAAGGGCGTGATGTATTTGCAATTCCCGGTTCCATACACGCCCCGCAAAGCCGGGGTTGCCACAAATTGATCAAACAAGGTGCAAAACTTGTTGAATCGGCCGCCGATATTTTGGAAGAACTGTCCGCTTTACTGCCTGATCACCCCGTCACGCCAAACACAGCCGCCATCGCTCAAACGCAAAGCGCAGAAGCTCACTTACTCGACATTATCGGCTTCGATCCTGTCAGCATGGACGACCTTTGTCAGCTTAGTGGCTTGACGATAAGCCAGCTATCCGTCAAGCTGTTAACGCTTGAGCTGGAATCGCGCATTGCTGCGCTGCCCGGTGGCTTATTTCAACGCCTACACTAAATACTGCTAAATCATGTTTGAAATTCTAATGTACCTGTTTGAAAGCTATATCAATGCAGGAAGCTATCCGCCACCGGATAAGCTGACGCGCAAACTATCAGCCGCCGGATTTGAAGAAGATGACATTGATGAAGCACTGACCTGGTTGTCCGCGTTGCATGTGCAAAACGCTGATAGTTACCCGGCCACGCTCGCGCATTCCGGAATGCGTTTTTTTGCTGAACTTGAATTTATCCGTATCAGCACGCCTGCCCGTCAATTTTTACTCCTGGCGGAACAACAGGCTTTGATCTCTACCGTAGAACGTGAAATTATTATTGACCGCGCACTGGCACTACAACAAAAAGACCTGAGCCTGGAAAAGCTCAAACTCATCATGCTGATTGTACTGTGGGATCGCCATCAGAATATCAGTCCTCTGTTGATTGAAGAGTTGCTCGTCCCTATGCATTCAACCCAATTACATTAAAACACCTCGAATGGCAATTAATCTTCTCATCGTCGAATCTCCGGCCAAGGCCAAAACGCTCAAGAAATATCTGGGCAGTGATTACGAAGTACTCGCCTCTTACGGTCATGTGCGCGATCTTGTACCCAAAACAGGCGCAGTGGATACCGAAAACGGCTTTGCAATGAACTATGAAGTCATCGCGCGCAACAGCAAGCATATGGATGCAATCGCCAAAGCCGCTGCGAATGCTGACAACATCCTGCTCGCACCCGATCCCGACCGGGAAGGAGAAGCCATTGCGTGGCATATCGCCGAGCTGCTAAAAGCCAAACGGGGGTTTAAGGGAAAAAACATGAAACGCGTGGTTTTCTATGAAATCACGCAATCGGCTGTACAAGCCGCCGTCGCCCATCCCCGTGAAATTGCAATGCCACTGGTCAATGCACAGCAGGCACGCCGCGCACTGGACTATCTGGTTGGTTTTAATTTATCCCCGCTGTTGTGGCGCAAAATTCGTCCCGGTTTATCGGCAGGTCGCGTGCAAAGTCCGGCTTTACGCCTTATCGTCGAACGCGAGCTACAAATAGAAGCGTTCAAAAGTCAGGAATACTGGACGGTACACCTCAACAGCCATAAGGATCATCAGCCTTTCTCAGCCAGATTATTCCAGTATCAGGGGAAAAAACTTGAACAGCTGAGCATAAGTTCACAGGCGGAATACGATGGGATTTTTGCAAAGCTGTCCGATGCAAAATTGCCGCCCAAGGTCGTGCGCGTCGAGAAAAAAGCCAAGCAACGTTATGCCGCGGCTCCCTTTACCACCTCCACCTTGCAACAAGAAGCTGTCCGCAAGTTAGGCATGTCCGCCGAACGCACCATGCGCACTGCGCAATCTCTTTATGAAGGGGTCGATATAGGGGGACAAACAGTCGGTCTTATTTCTTACATGCGTACTGATTCTGTGTCGCTGGCAAAGGAAGCGGTGCAGGAAATTCGCGACTACATCACGGATCATTTTTCAACGGACTACCTGCCCGCCAGCCCGCCCAGCTATAAAAGCAAAACCAAAAATGCACAGGAATCGCACGAAGCGATACGACCGACTTCAATTACCCGCACGCCGGACAGCCTGCATGACAGATTGACCGTTGATCAGGCCAGACTCTACGAAATGATCTGGAAGCGCACGCTCGCCTGCCAAATGACGGCCGCACGTTACGACACGGTCAGTGCAGATATCCGCTTAGGTGGCGATGACACTTTGTTCCGCGCCAACGGGCAAGTGTTGGTGTTCCCGGGCTTTATCAGTGTGTACATGGAGGATGTGGACGATGCCGAGGAAGAACAGGGCAGCAAATTACCGCCACTGATTGAAGGGGATGTACTGGCATTGGATAAATTATTCGGTGAACAGCATTTCACCCAGCCGCCCCCCCGCTTTACTGAAGCAAGTCTGGTGAAGTCACTGGAAGAATACGGCATCGGTCGCCCGTCAACCTATGCCACCATCATCTCTACCTTGCAGACCCGGGAATATGCCATACTCGACAAAAAGCGCTTTATGCCCACCGATGTGGGTCGTGTTGTCACGCGCTTTTTGACAGACCACTTCACCCGTTACGTGGATTACAACTTTACCGCTTCGCTTGAAGATGAGCTGGATGAGGTATCCGATGGCAAAAGAGATTGGATCGGGGTTCTGGATGAGTTCTGGACTGGCTTTTCAGCGCTTATCAAAGAAAAAACCAACATCGAACGACCGCAAGAATTACTCGATGAGGCCTGCCCTGAATGCGGCAAACCGCTTGCCAAAAAGCTGAGTCGGTATGGCAGTTTCATCAGTTGCACCGATTATCCTGCCTGCAAATACAAACGCAGTGTTAACGGCGAAACGCAGGACGATGTGCGCGTCGAACTGGGTCTGCATCCGGATACGGCACAGATGATACTGCTGTTGCGCGGACCTTATGGTCACTATATACAGCTAGGCGAAGTGATTGAGGGTGAAAAAGCAAAACCCAAACGCGTTTCATGGCCCAAAGAAATGCCACTCGATCAGATCGATATGGCCAGCGCATTAAAATTGCTGTCACTCCCGAAAGAGATAGGCTTGCATCCTGATACCAACAAAAAAGTCATCGTCAATATCGGGCGTTTCGGTCCTTACATCGGACATGATGGCAAGTTCAAATCCATCCCGCGTACCGACAGTATTTTCGAGCTGGGTTTAGAACGTGCCGTTGAGTTATTGGCGCAAAGCAAAGATAACAATGCCGTATTGCGAACCTTGGGCGACCATCCTGCAGATAAAACCACAGTGGAAATTTGCAGTGGTCGCTATGGCCCTTATGCCAGACACGGCAAGATCAACGCCACTTTACCCAAAGATGTCTCGCCCGATGAAATCACCCTGGAACAAGCACTGGCGCTGATCGCAGCCAAGGCGGCTAAAGGCGATACAAAACCTGCCAGAAAAACAGCGGCTAAATCCAAGACCGTCGCAAAACCCAAAGCAGATGCCAAACCCAAAGCGGCAGCCAAACCCAAGGCAGATGCCAAACCCAAAGTAGCAGCTAAACCTAAAGCCGCGACCAAACCCAAGGCCGCCGCAAAACCCAAGACGGAACAAAGCGGCAGCGCATGAAAAATCCAGCCTTATGACGATCACCACGCATCCTCCCGCTTGCATTGCGCCGGAGCACTTAATTTCGGCACTAAAGTCGCAAGGTTATGGTGTCTTGAGCGGGCAAGGAACGAAAAGCCTGATCAATCATGCGGACTTGGATGCAATCCGTGCCAGTTGGGATAACTTACCACCCGATATTTTTCTCAAGGACGGTGGGCTTTATCGACGTCGCAGACACGCTTGTTTTGTCGCGACAGCCTCATCCTTATTGCAAATGCCGCATCGCGCGCACTATCAGCCCCTGTCTTATAATGCACTGCACGGCGGGATGCATCGGCTTTTTGAACCCGTCGAAACATCCACATTGCAACAGCCCGCCTGGCAGGCTTTATTACTCGCGATGAGCAAGCTCTGCTCGGAGATAAAAGGGCCGCAACCCTGGTATATTGAAGCCCATCAATTCCGCATCGACACATTAAACGGTATCGGACGCCCGACGCCGGAAGGTGCACATCGTGACGGCGTTGATTTCGTTGCCATCTTGCTCGTGAATCGTGAAAACATCAGTGGCGGTGAAAGTCGTATATTCGAGGCAAAAGGGCCTAATGGTCAGCGTTTTACCCTGAGTGAACGCTGGACACTGTTGTTTCTTGATGACCAGAAGGTCATACACGAATCGACGCCCATCCAGCCTACCGCAACAGGAGGACATCGCGACACTCTGGTTCTGACATTCCGCTCCGGCGGTTTTCTGGAAGCAACGTCAACAAGCTAGGGCGCGTCGATTTTACAAGCAGGCTACCCCTAAAAAATCATTTATTCATGCATAATGGGATACCTGAATACACTCTTGTTAAAAGGTTAAAAATGAAAATCGGCATTCCGAAAGAAATTAAGACCAACGAATATCGGGTCGCCATCACACCCTCAGGCGTGACGGCTTTAGTTCAGGCAGGACATCACGTCTGCATAGAACGCAATGCGGGGGTCGGCAGCGGATTTACCGATACGCAATATCTGCTTGCCGGCGCGCAAATTACGGAGGAGGCCGGAACGCTCTGGCAAACGGCAGAACTCATCGTCAAAGTCAAAGAGCCCATACGCAGCGAGTGGCTGCACATGAGAGCCGGACAGATTATTTTCACCTACTTTCATTTCGCCGCCGACCGTGAACTGACACAAGCACATCTCGATTCCGGCGCCATTTGCATCGCCTACGAAACGGTTGCACTTCCCTCCGGAGAACTGCCTTTACTCACCCCCATGTCCGAAGTAGCCGGTCGTATGGCGGTGCAAGAGGGAGCCAAATATCTCGAAAAATTTCAAGGAGGACGCGGCATTTTGCTCGGCGGCGTGCCCGGCGTCAGTGCGGCTCATGTCGTCGTGCTGGGTGCGGGGGTGGTGGGTAGCAATGCCGCCCGATTAGCCGCAGGATTAGGGGCGCGTGTCACGTTACTGGACACGTCGGTCGAACGTCTGCGCCAACTTGCCCAGACCTTGCCTGCCAATGTACAAACCTTGTTTTCTAATCGCCAGACGCTGCTTGAACAAATAACCAGCGCTGACCTGGTGATAGGCTGTGTCCTTGTTGCGGGAGCCGCAGCACCGAAACTCATACGCCGCGAAGATTTAAAATCGATGCAAGCCGGAGCCGTCATCGTGGATGTCGCCGTTGATCAGGGTGGTTGTATCGAAACGACACACCCGACCACACACGAAAATCCAACTTATGTCATCGAGGGCGTGATTCACTATGCCGTCGCCAATATGCCCGGTGGCGTGCCTCGTACTTCTACTATCGCACTCACCAATGTCACACTGCCTTATGTGCTGCAACTGGCTAATAAAGGCTGGCGACACGCGGTGCGGGACAATGACGCCCTGCGTCACGGATTGAATATCGTTGAAGGTCAAATCACCCACCAGGCCGTTGCTGACACCTTTGGTTTGCGCTGTGTTTTTATCGAGTAAACAATACCTGAGGCTAAACTATTTTTTGTACCGGGTGTCTCTGCTACCCTGTGTTTTACAAAAAAACAAAGCCCAAGCTAATTTGACGGATATAATTCCTCGATAATCTTCGGGACGACTTATGAAAAATAAATTACTGTTTATTTGCCTGGCATTAGTATTAGGCATACTCGATGTCAGCGCATCCGAGCTGATTCCGTCCACCCAACAATCTCAAGCCGCGCTTTTATCCGCCGAAGTGCTCAGCCGTTATCACTACAGGCACATTCCGCTCAACGATATTTCGTCTGAAAAAATATTTGATAACTATCTCAAAGCCCTGGATGGTGAAAAATTATTTTTCTTGCAAAGTGACTTAGCTCTATTTTCGCCTGCCCGTAAACTGCTGGATGATGCAATAATCAAGCAAAATTTAACGATACCCTTTGCGATTTATAACCTCTATCAGCAGCGCGTCACTGAGCGCGTCACCTTTGCCCGTTCTTTGCTAACCCGTGGCTTTGATTTCAGTACGCAGGAAGACTATCCGCTCACGCGTAAAAATGCGGCCTGGTCAACATCGACTGAGACACTGAATGACGTGTGGCGTCGCAGGGTCAAAAATGATTGGTTACGTCTCAAGCTGGCGGGAAAAGATGACAGCAATATCGTTGAGACGCTCAATAAACGCTATGACAACACACTGGCAGGGCTGAACAAGATCAAAAGTGATGATGTTTTTCAGCAATTCATGACTGCCTACACCATGGCGATAGACCCGCATACCGACTATCTGGGGATGCGTGCATCAGAAGATTTCGATATTTCCATGAAACTTTCCCTCACCGGAATTGGCGCGGTACTTCAGGACAAGGATGAGTACACCACCATACGGGAATTAGTTGCGGGCGGCCCTGCGGCTTTATCAGGAAAACTAAAAGTCGGTGACCGCATTGTCGGCGTAGGACAGGATAACAACCCGCCGGTTGATGTCATGGGCTGGCGTATTGATGATACCGTTGCGCTCATTCGGGGTGCTGAGAACTCAACCGTTCGTCTTGATGTACTGCCTGCAGAAGCGGGGCCTGACGGTGCGCATAAACTCATCTCTCTGGTGAGAAAAACCATCAGCCTGGATAAACAGGCAGCGAAAAAGTCCATTATAGAAGTGAAAGATGCGGGGTTAACCCGCCGGATAGGCGTGATTACCCTACCCGGGTTTTATCTTGATTTTTCTGCCAGACAAAAGGGGATAAAAGATTTCAAAAGTGCAACGCGGGATGTGGCACTCTTGCTGGCCGAGTTCAAAAAGGAGAAAGTAGACAGCGTGCTTATCGATCTAAGGAACAACGGAGGAGGCTCACTGGATGAAGCGATTGAGCTAACGGGGCTGTTCATCGACAAAGGACCGGTTGTACAACAGCGTGATTCACAAGGACAAATTACTGTTTCCAGCGATACGCACGCCGGTCTTGCCTGGAGCGGGCCGTTAGGGGTGCTCATCAATCGCGCCTCCGCATCGGCTTCTGAAATTTTTGCGGCTGCGATACAGGATTATGGTCGCGGCATACTCATAGGTGAAACGAGTTTTGGCAAAGGCACAGTTCAATCTGTCATCAATCTCGATCAACTGGTGAAAAATGACAAGCCAAAATATGGCGAACTTAAAATGACAGTTGCTCAATTTTTCCGCATCAATGGCGGCACCACCCAGTTACGGGGTGTCACACCCGATGTCACTCTGCCCAGCTTGATAGATGAAGAAGAATTTGGCGAATCCAGCTATGACAACGCACTGCCCTGGACAAAAATAAAAGCCGCCAATTATACAAAATTTGGCAATTTAGCCCACCTTATTCCCCGCCTGACCGAAAAACACAGACAGCGCGTTGCACACAGCACAAGCTTTCAAGATTTAGAACAAGATATCGCCGATTTCAATCTAAGACGCAAAAATAACAGCATATCGTTAAATGAAACCGAACGTCGTAACGAACGCACCGCACAAGGCATCAAACTAAAATTGCGCGATCAAGAACAGCCGTCGGTGGCGAATAGCAATCAACTTCAAGACGATGGACTACAATCTAACGAACGTAAACTTGATGACGAACTGGCGATCGAAAAAGCAAGAAAAAACACCAAAGATATTGTTCTGGATGAAGCCGTACATATCGTGAGCGATGAAGCTGATCTGCTGAAAACCGATCCGAAACAAACCGTGACTGCGTTACACAACTAACTCATTTCAGGATTAAAACGCGAGGCAAACCCAAAAGTCATACACTCAACATTATGCCCAAACTCCCCCCTTATTTGACGCTGCTCTTTTTTATCTTGCTTGTTTCTAGCGTGGCTTTTTTCGGCGCGCAGTTTCATCCCGGGGACTGGTATGCTCATCTTCACAAGCCTGCCTGGACACCGGCTAACTGGGTCTTTCCCGTGGCATGGAGCGTGCTGTATCTTATGATCGCCATTGCGGGGTGGCTGATCTTTTCAACCTCAAATGCAACGACAAAGCGGCTGTGGCTGATCCAGCTTGCCTTAAATGGACTGTGGTCCTGGCTGTTTTTCGGTCTTCATCTGACGGGGTTCGCACTTCTGGATGTTTTGGCGATGTGGCTTACCACTTTCATGCTGCTGGTTTACCACCCGCCCGGCGCCGTACGCTGGTTGATGATGCCTTATCTATTCTGGATTAGCTATGCATCCGCACTAAACCTGGCTATTTTTCTGTTAAACAGCGCGTGAAACTCGCTCGTTCCCTCTGCTGGTTTCGTCGCGACTTACGGCTAAGCGATCATGCTGCGTTATATCATGCATTGAAAAACAGCCTATCGGTGCAATGTGTGTTTGTGTTTGACACCGATATTTTAGCGCAGCTAACCGATCCGCAAGATCGGCGCGTGGAATTTATCTGGCACAGTTTGCATGAACTGAATCAGCGTTTACAGCATCTTGGTAGCAACTTGCTTGTATTACATGGCAAGCCCGTTGATGAAATTCCTAAACTGGCGCGCACCTTAGGGGTGCAGGCCGTGTTTTGTAATCGTGATTACGAACCCGAGGCGAGGCAACGTGACACAAACGTTAAGGCCGAACTCTCAGCGCTTGATATTGCCTTACACACCTACAAAGATCAGGTTATTTTCGAACAATCTGAAATTCTCAACGGCTCAAAAAACCCCTATGGTGTTTTCACGCCCTATAAAAATGCCTGGCTGAAAAAGCTGGATCACTTTTATCTGCGTAGTTATCCCACCGAACGCTACTTTTCAGCCTTCGCACAAGGCGCACCGCTATGCTTTCCAACACTGGCATCATTGGGTTTCGCTACCGGCAAGCTCAATACAAAAGCCTTGCCAACGGGTGAGTCAGGCGCAATGCTACGCTTCGAAGATTTCATCGGGCGCATCGAAAAATACCGGGAAGCACGCGATTTTCCATCGGTAAAAGGCGTTTCCTATCTGTCCACGCATTTACGCTTCGGCACCCTATCAATCCGTAAATTAGCCGCATACGCACACAGTCTAGGCGGCCCCGGTGCACAAACGTGGCTCGCCGAACTGATCTGGCGCGAGTTTTACCAGATGCTGCTATACCATCACCCGCCACTGGCCTACGGGCACAGCTTCAAACCCCAATTCAACACCCTTGCCTTTTCCAATGACCCGGTTAAATTTGCCGCCTGGTGCGAAGGACGTACCGGTTTTCCCTTGATAGATGCAGCAATGCGGCAGCTCAACCTGACCGGCTATATGCACAATCGTTTACGCATGGTCGCCGCCTCTTTTCTGGTGAAAGATTTACAGATAGACTGGCGCTGGGGTGAGCGCTATTTCGCGCAACATCTGCTGGATTTCGATCTGGCCGCGAACAATGGGGGGTGGCAATGGTCGGCATCCACGGGTTGCGATGCACAGCCGTGGTTTCGAATTTTCAATCCCGTCACACAATCCGGGAAATTCGACCCGCAAGGAAAATTCATATACCGCTACGTTGCTGAACTCAGCCGCTGCCCGCTAAAATGGCTGCACGCACCATGGACGATGCCAACAAGTGAACAACTACATTGCGGCGTCCTGATTGGACGCGATTATCCTGCCC
Organism: uncultured Nitrosomonadales bacterium; assembly: GCA_903861075.1. Taxonomy (GTDB): domain Bacteria; phylum Pseudomonadota; class Gammaproteobacteria; order Burkholderiales; family Gallionellaceae; genus Gallionella. The sequence goes on along the minus strand of CAIOSY010000031.1, from coordinate 3,728 downwards.
CCGTCGTAGATCATGCGCTGGCAAGGCTCAAAACCCTTGCACTTTATAAAGCGGCGGGCGACAAAGAAACTCAATGATACGCCATCAGCCAGCGGCTCAAGGTGGAGCGCAATTTAGCCAGGCTCAGGGGTTTGGACAGGAACTCATCCATATCCTGCTCTAAACAATACTGGCCTTCTTCCTCGGAAGCGCTGGCCGTTATCGCGATAATCGGCAAACGCGTCTTATTTCCCGCCTCACGCCGGATCGCCGCGGTCAACTCAAAACCATCCATGTTCGGCATTTGAATATCCGTCAGCAGCAACGCATAGTTTCCCTTGCGATACATCTCTAACGCGGATGCACCATCATCTGCCACATCAAAGGAATAACCCAGAAGCTTTAATTGCTGCTGCATGACCTCGCGATTAAGCTCATGATCTTCTGCCAGCAAGATCAGGGGCTCGCTTTGCCGGCTCGCCGGGCGTGCACGCTTCTCTGCACATTCAGCTACAACTCTGGGCGCGTAGCTCGGGGGGGGGGGGGGGTAGCACAAACCGACGCGTACAAGGCCAATTTTAAGGGCACAGTAACGATAAATTCCGACCCCTCTCCTTCGCTGCTCACAATCGCAATCGCCCCGCCCATCAACTCGACCAATTGTTTGCTGATACTCAAACCCAGGCCCGTCCCCCCGAATTTACGCGTCGTCGTTTCGTCCGCCTGCGTAAACGAATCAAACAACTTCTCCTGCACTTTTAAAGGAATACCAACACCATTATCATTCACGGTAAAAGTCAGTACTCTCACGCCATCGGCAAGCGTTGCACACGCAACCGACAACGCAACCTGCCCGACGCGTCCCCCCGTAGAAGTAGTAAATTTAATCGCGTTACCAATTAGATTCAGCAGTATTTGCCGCAAACGAATCGCATCCGTTTCTACGCAGCGAGGTACGTCAGGGGCGACAGACCAGACAAATTCCAGCGATTTTTTTTTGGCCGCAATCAGCATCAACTGCCCCACCCCGTCGAGCACCTCATGCAACACCGTTGGCGCAAACTCTATTGTCATTTTGCCGGCTTCTATCTTGGAATAATCCAATATGTCATCGATAATCTTGAGTAAAGCCTCCGAGGATTGCTCTATGATGGATAAAAAAGACAACTGAACCGGGGTCATACCCATTTGCTTTAAAATATCCACCACGCCTATCACGCCATTCATCGGCGTTCTGATTTCATGACTCATGTTGGCTAAAAAAGCCGACTTCGCTGCATTTTTCGCATCGGCGCTTATCTTTTCCTGCATCAGCCGCTTTGATGTGCGTTGATATTTATTGATATCCATAAACACCTGGACTTTTGCACGCAATATCATCGGATTAAAAGGTTTGGTAATAAAATCAACCGCACCGGATTCGTAACCATGAAAAATATTAAAATCATGGCGCGCTCAAAAACCAAGTGCAACATTTTTAGAGGAAAATGTTGCATGGGAAAAATATACAAGCAGATGAGTATCGAAGAGAGAACGATGATCCAGACGCAACTATCAATGGGGTTCAAGCCCGGGCAAATTGCTCGTGAGTTGGGCCGCTCTGCTGGAACATTGAGTCGTGAGTTGAAGCGCAATGGCTGGGTGCGGCAGAAGCTGCCACGCGGTGTTGGCAGACCTGCGATTGCGGGTGGTTATCGTGCTGATGTGGCGCAGCGGCGTGCCACGGCCTGTACGGTCAAGCCGCATGTTTTACGCAAGGTGCGGCCTGGTACAGTGCTTTGGCAGCAGGTCACGCATTATTTGCAAGAGGGTTACTCACCGGAGCAGATTGCTGGCACACTGTCGGCTGTGCATCCCGATACCCCGACACTACAGGCTTCCCACGAAACCATCTATACCGCTATCTATGCGATGCCACGCGGCGAGTTGCGCACGGAAGTGATTGGCTGGCTGCGTTTTGGTCATCCCAAGCGTCGTCCGCGTGCACGAGGTGAAGATAGGCGTGGTCAGATTCCTGATATGGTGAGCATCCATGACCGCCCACCAGAAATTGAAGAGCGGCTGGTGCCGGGACACTGGGAAGGAGATCTCATCAAGGGGGCGTATAACCGTTCATCTGTTGGTACGCTGGTCGAACGAACCACCTTGTTCACTGTACTGGCGAAGATGGAGGATGCCAGTGCGGCCTCAGCGGTCAAGAGTTTCGGCTTCGTTCTCAATCGCATCGAGGCGCAAAAACGGCTGTCGATGACGTACGATCAAGGCAAGGAAATGGCGGGTCATCAACAGTTGTCATCAGATACCGGCATCAAGGTTTACTTTGCTGATCCGCACAGTCCCTGGCAGCGGGGGCGAAATGAAAATACTAATGGCCTAGCACGTCAGTATTTGCCGAAAGGAAGCGACCTGAGCGAATTTTCTCAGGCCGAACTAGACGCGATTGCGTGGAAATTAAATACTCGTCCACGTAAGTCACTCGGTTTCAAATGTCCGGTTGAACTGTTCATGCCAGACGCTTTTGACTTTAAGCTACATCACGCAGCACTTTTTGCACTTGGTGCTTGAAACCGCCACCTGATAAACCTGCTAAACGTCAAAAAATAAGGCCGATGCGGCTAAGTTCGCCCCCAAATGGGGCCGATGCGGCTAACGATGGGGCTGATGCGACTAAAAACACTCTGTCGTGTTCGAGCCGTATTCCCATTTCTGCCAAAAGCGCCTCGCTTTCTTCAAATTCACGCCGCACCTTCGACGGCTGCCTCACCACCCCGGCAGCCATCATTAGCCTGCCTAGCTTCCAGCCACCGCGCGGCTGGTGTTGATGTGTCAGAACGTGACGCGCTATAGCTGCAACTGCTCCATGATCTATCCGACACAACGGGCGCGGATCGTAAAAGCGTGGCATATCGGAGTGGGCAAGTGCTGTCCATTCCGGTGTGAATATCCAGCAATGCAATGGGCGATCTTGCGCCGACGACCACCCCCTTCGGTCAGCTCGGACGAGCTTCGACTCAACGATGCGTTCTACAATCCCACCCATAATCTTATGCTGTGGCGTATCTAAGTCTAGCAATGCACGCCGAAAATCCTTTTCTAACGCCCGAATTGTACTCGCCGAATACTTGCTGCCCGCTTCGCCCATCGCACACCGTACACGATACGGATCAACGACGACTTCTAGCCTATCTTCCTTAATCCTTGACGTTTCAGATAGGTACATGACGCACTCCAACAAGTCTGCATGAACCTGTCCGAGCCGCCCCTCAACAGTTAAACTGAAATTTTTATATCCTGTGTCGTTTATAATTCTGAGCATCTGCTTCGGTCGGCGAGTTGATTGGTAGATTTGCAATCTAATCGGTGTTGCAGTCGTAGTCGGTAAGCGATCAATACCAGGCTCCATCATCGCCTCCGTTTCCGCCGTTGCTATTTCGTACGCAAGATTGGCTGACTTTCGCGTAGCTATTCCTCTTTTTTCCAAGCTTCTCGACAAAACTAAGCACACCTCCTTCAAGTCGCTGCAACAATGCAGGCGCCTGCATCTCGCCGTAGTTTGATTTGACTGTAGCAACCCGCACCCAGCATTTCCGCAACTCATCGTCAATGCCTAGACGCTTACACTCATCCTGAGAAGGCGGAGACATATTGACTTGCCACCTCACCGATGTCGTAAACGCTGACGCGCCTCTGGCCGATGCCCACTCCTCACGCTCACCGTTCGACTTACCGACGTGATGAAGTAGAATTAT
>CAIOSY010000030.1 GCA_903861075.1 uncultured Nitrosomonadales bacterium | reverse complement strand
TTTCGAAGGCATCATCGATGCCAAAAATGTCATTCAGCGCCGGTGTGGCGCTCCAGATTCCCGTTTCAATATCGGTCACATAAAAACCAATCCTTGAAATATGCTGGGCATCATCCAGGTCTTTTTGTTTGCTCAGCAGTTGAGCTTCAAATTTTTTGCGTTCAGAAATATCTTCAATAATGCTCCAAATATAAGGATTGCCGTCGGCACGTTTAATTTTCATCCCGTTGAGATTAACCTGTACCACGCTACCATCTTTACGGATATATTCCTTTTCGTAAGGGCCGTACTGTCCGGTGGTATTCAATAATTCGAGCTGGCGGATTTCATCCTCGCTGTATTTTTCCGGGGTTAAAGCCCAGTAATCCAGCTGGTTTAATTCAGTGAGGTTATACCCGACCAGTTTTTCAAAGGCGGCATTCACCTCGATAAAATGTCCCGCCATATCAACCAGGGCGATTGCCAGTGGCGACATTTCAAAGAAAGCATTTAATAAAACTTCCCTTTCCCGCGCCATAGATGCGAGAGTGTGCTGTTCGGTAATATCTTGAAAAGCACCTATCATACGCACGGGATTACCTGATTCATCATGCTCAACCACCGCACCCCGGTCATGCACCCAAATAATGCCTTGCCGCCCTAGCATCCTGTGTTCTGAATAATATTCTGAAATCTTGCCTTCTAATAATTCCTCTACGCGCTCAAAAACAGCGGCTTTATCATCGGGATGCAAGACAGCCGAAAAATCCTCCATGGTCGTGCCGATTTCACCTCGTTTTGCGCCCAGTAAAGCGTACCATTCATCACCGTGTATCACCTGTCCTGTCTTTAAATTCCAATCCCAAAGACCTTGACGCGTGACTTTTTGCACCAGGTTCAGGCGTTGTTCATTTTCGATTAAAGTGAGTGCTTGTTGTTTACTTTGGGTAATATCCCAGTTGACCCCTATCATGCGTAGCGCATTTCCTGCCGTATCAAACACGACTTCAGCGATTGCCCTGATGGTATGAATGCTGCCATCATCGTGCACCACTCGAAATTCGGTGTTATAGGGTTTGATACCTTTAATTGCATCCTGCGATTCCTGATCGGAACGTGCAATATCCTCAGGATGCATATTTTCACGCCAAGCCTCATAAGCACCCGAGAAATTTTGTTTATCGGCACCATAAAGCCTGAACATCATGTCATCCCAAACCAGGCGGTTATTGACTATATCGTAATCCCACACGCCTATCCCGCCAGCTTTCGTCGCCAGACTCAAGCGATATTGCTGATCCCTTAATGCCTGTTCATCCTTTTTTGCCTGGGTTACGTCAGTGCGCACGACAACAAATTCGAATGGCTTGCCATTCGCATCGCAATTCGGTGCAATGCTGGTTTTGACCCAAAAAAAATCGCCATTTTTCTTTTTATTGCACATTTCACCTTGCCAGACTTTGCCAGCAAAAAGTGTTTGGTACATCTCACTGAAAAAAGAGGCTGGATGTAGGCCGGAGCTAATCGTTTTATGATTGCTACCGATTAACTCTTCCTGGCTGTAGCCGCTCAGTTCACAAAATAACCAGTTTGCGTAAGTAATTCGTCCATTAAGATCCGTAGTGCAAACAATCGCATGGTGATCCAGGGCTAACTTTTGTGAGCTTAATAAATCCAGCGCGCGTTGTTTTTCGGCTTCGGAATTCGCTAAATGATTTTTTTCGGCTAAGAGTTCAGCGTTAAGTTTTTGTGCTTCCGCCAGCGCGCGACGCCTGTCAGTTAACAATAACCAAGTCAGTCCGGAGAGTAAAAAGCTGATGACAACACCCGCAATATAAAAAAGATAAGGATGGCCGGCATCGGTGTGAGATTTAAGTGTCACAGTGGGCGTAATTGCCACCGTCCAGGGGTGATCGAGCAAGCTGATTTCGGATCTATGCGTTGTGAGCGTGTTATCCAGCGTCAGGCCTTGTGCCGAAGAAAAAAGTTGCGTAGCTGACGATATCGTTTGACCATCGAAAATTTTAATTTCCAGATCAGCAGAAAATTCACCAAATAACCCTGCCATAAAATCATTCATGCGAAATGGGGCGTACACCCAGCCGGTGACATTCTTTTGACGATCACTTAATAAGCTGTGCGGGGTGTTGTGTTGATAAACGGGCAAATACATTAAAAATCCGGCTTGCTTTTGCTTGTCCGATTCCTGTACTAAGGTCACCTTCCCGGATAAGGTAGCTTGATCATTTTCCAGTGCTTTTTGCATGGCGGCGTGACGCACTTTTTCTGAATACATGTCATATCCGAAAGCGCGCAAGTTACGATCAGAAAAAGGCTCAAGGTAAATAATTGAGCTATAAACATCCCGCGTACCATCGGGGCGTAAGGAATATTCAGGAAAGCCCTGAGCGCGAATATCGGCAATATGCAGGTTTTTTTTGTCTGCAGGCACAATGACAGAAAATCCTACTCCCTGTATTCCGGGGAAGTTATCGCTAATATGCTGATCCGTAACGTACTTTCTGAATGTTTCACGATCAACTGTTTTTGTCACATCGAACAAGGCCTTTGCACCCATCAAAACTTGTTGATACGTAGCAACGCGGCCTTGAATTAACTGTAGCGCTTCTCTTACCCGATAGTCAAAATAGAACTGCTTTTTTTCTGCCATATCCTGCTGTATGACACGAACTGATACAAAGGTCACAATTAAACCTAAGAACAGCACGAAAAAAGCGGCAATCAACGAGGGATTGGGTTTGAGTAATCGTTTCATTTTTTAAATCTGATATTTATCCAGGGATAATTTTGTGCGTTGAATTTGAATGTGCCTCGGCTTTAAATTATAAGGGCGCGCTTAAATTGTAAATTTATCGACTTCGCGCCGGGTATTATCGGCAATTTTAGCCAGATCAATAACGGTGGCGGTAATCTCTTCCGAGGCAGCCGCATTGCTTTGGGCAATCTGATTCAGATTGGTTACATTGGCATTGATTTCATGCACCGCCGCGCTTTGCTGTTCGAGCGCCGCCGAG
>CAIOSY010000029.1 GCA_903861075.1 uncultured Nitrosomonadales bacterium | reverse complement strand
TTTCGAAGGCATCATCGATGCCAAAAATGTCATTCAGCGCCGGTGTGGCGCTCCAGATTCCCGTTTCAATATCGGTCACATAAAAACCAATCCTTGAAATATGCTGGGCATCATCCAGGTCTTTTTGTTTGCTCAGCAGTTTGGCTTCAAATTTTTTGCGTTCAGTGATGTCACGCTGGATTGATACCCAGTGCGTATACCAACCAGACTCATTAGCAATCGGGAAAATCATAAGGTCAGCCCAGAACGGGTGTCCATCCTTGGTGTAATTCAATACCTCTTCACGGACAGGTTGCCATCTCATCAGTGCGCTACGAATGCGGTCCAGCGGCGCGCGATCGGGTTGCGGTCCCTGCAACATGCGTGGCGTATTGCCTATCGCTTCCTCACGACTGTAGCCGGTCATCCGTTCGAATGCATCATTGACGAAAATAATGCGAGGCCCTGGCAGATCGACGGGTTCCGCTTCGCTAATCATCACCACATCGTTGGTGTTGGCGACAACCCTCGAAAAAAGTCCAATTTGTTCTTCCTGAAGCTTACGTTCAGTGATGTCTTTAATGACGCCTATAAAATGTAACGGTTCTCCTTGCTCATTGCAGACAATTTCACCTACACCATGAACCCAGCGCACGGTACTACCATTGGCAGCCACTATTCGATAGTTTCGGTCAAAGCGGTTCTTCTCTATTAGGACTTTCTGCCAGTAGGCCAGCATGTCATCACGTTCATCGGGATGAAGCAACTGCACCCATCCTTCTACGTTTTTCGGGTAGTTAGCATCGATGCCAAAAATATTGTCCAGCATTTCCGAGCTATCCCATTGATTAGTGGCGATGTTAAGCTGAAAACTACCTGTTTTGCTAAGATTCTCAATGTTGTGCAAGGTTCTTGCCGTATTTTTAATACTCGTGACATCCGTCACGATAACGAAAAAGCCCCGCACCTCCCCATCAACAATATCCGGGATGTATTGTGCGAGTGAGTCGCGCATACTCTTACCGTCTAATGTTGGGATAGCGCGCTCAAACTCTTGTTTCTCACCGCGCAACGCGGCTTCCATATAGGGTAGGTTAAGCTTAAAACAGTCTTTTCCGATCACGTCACGAATGTGCATTCCTGCCATCGAGGCCGGATCAATGCCGAACCATTCATAATAGGCATTATTACCAAAACGGTTATGTAAATGCTTATCCCAGTAACCGATCATGGTTGGAATATTGTTGAGGATGGATTGAGCGTCCCGAGTGGTTTGTGCCAGCAATTCCTTCTGTGCGAGGAGTTCCTGCACGTCTCGCTGAATCCGCCTCATTGCCGGGGCGAAGATCAAATAAACTTGCAGTATCAGCACCAGCAGCGTGATACTCATGAAGCCTAACTCAATCCAACGGGAGAATTTCACCCTTTCCTGTGCTTCGAGGTCATAACGAGAAACGATATCGTCCATTCCCGCTAAAAAATCTGCTTCATGCACCCGGATCTCACGAATGTTCTGCGCGATGCTTGCTGAATTTGCCGATGCTGACAGTATCATTGTCGCAGCGGTGATGATGGCGTCATGGTGAATTTGAACTCGCTGAAACAGCGCGATGACCTCGGCACTGTTCGTGCCCGGCAAGCCTAGGGCAGCATCACCCCGCAACAAACCGAGCTGAGATCGTTCCCATTGATTTAGAACCATGGCGAGCTCTTTGCGCGAACCCGATGCTGCTTCTTCTGATTCAGCAGTCAATATGTAATAGCTCAATTTCGTGATTTTCTGACTGCGCATCCGTTGCTTACCCGCCACATTAACGACGCGCGAGTCGGACTCCTGAGCCGCGAGCTGAAATTGCATAATACTTTGGGAAATCAGCAATAAAATGGCAATAAGCGAAAAGCCTACGATGTATCGCCAGCGCAAATGGCTAGTAGGTAGATCCAATTTTTGTTCCGTGGAGAATGACTTGTCAGCCAGGTTATTTGCTTCAAAGGACATAACTTCCTTTATCTGCTTTATCTCGGCATGAAGCTGTTGATTTTCGACCTCCAGATCTGTCTGTCTGTCTGTCTGTCTGTCTGTCTGTCTGTCTGTCTGTCTGTCTGTCTGTCTGTCTGTCTGTCTGTCTGTCTGTCGAATTACTCATTTTTATAGTCCGATCCTTACAAGTACGCCGATTCCAATTATCGAGGCACTAAAACTTACAAAGACTGACTATTATTCAATATGATAATCAGCAATAAACAAACCCCCGCTATTGTCAGTCGGGTTTATGAGTGTCACGGCCATTCATAAACGTGAAATATATAATCTTTTGATTTTAAAAGAAAATATCATTAAATGGATTGTTTATGGATTTTGTCCTGGACAATATATCATTTTGGCTTTTATCTTGTAAAGGAGCTGTGGAAATTTTTGTGAGCCGTTCCTCTAAACTTACTCAAACCTACCGATAGGTATTTATTGATATAGCGAGTCTTTTAAGGCTGTGCTGGCGCAGGCGTAATGAGGGCGGCTGGAAGAACGGCACTGGCCGGTTGTTCTTTGGCTTGTAGCAGCATCTTTTTGACTTGTTCGCGTTTTTCAATCGGAACTTGACTAAAGGCGCGATATTTTTCTCGGGCCGCTTGGCGTTGCGCGGGGGTGAGGTTGGCCCAGGTTGCGAGCCGGCTGGAAAATCGTTCTTTTTCAGCCGTATTGAGCTTGGGGTAGTGCTGAGCCAGATGCCTCAAATGTTGCTGTTGTTTTTCTGGCAAACTATTCCACTGCATATAAATTGGCGCTAAGGCTTGCTGCTCTACAGGCGGCAGTTTTTGCCATGGTTCAGAGGCGGCAGATGCGATATGAGCATACGGCGCGCCGCAAAATAAAACAGCGGTGAGCAGTGTTTTTATCATTGATCGAGAAATACTTCTATGGGTAAATCATCCGTTAAAATGTCCATGTCCAGGGGCGTATCGCCGTTTTGCCAATAACCGATCGCACCCACAATGAGTGTGGCGAGCAAAATAGTTGCCCCTATCCATTGATGGGTTGAATGAGGAAGTAGGTTATGGGCTCGATGACCTATCGCGCTAAGTATGAAAACAGGTTCGGGGATGCGTTGTTTTTGCAGTGCGCGACTACGCGCTTCGCTCAGGGCAGCCAAAATTTGCGGATCAATCTGCTCGGCGCTGCGTGTGAGCAGGCTGGCGATTTTTTGATGATTGATGTGTATATTATTCATGGTAGTTCTACTCCTGTTGCTTGAAGCATTGCAGCTAAGGCGTGGTTTGCTCTTGAGCAGTGGGTTTTGACGCTTCCTTCGGTGCAGTTCATGGCTAATGCAGTTTCTGCTGTATCTAACCCTTCCCAGTAACGCAACAAGAAGGCTTCGCGTTGACGCGGGGGTAGGTTAGTTAGTGCTTTTTCAATCAATGCGATGGTTTGTCGTTGCGCAAAGTCAGCATCAGGCGGAAGTGGGGCACTTTGATTGTCGCTGTCTTCGAGTACATCCAATGGATCAAAGGCTTCTTCGTCATGTTTTGAGCTAAAAGCAGAAAACAAGGTGGTCCAGTTCATGCGTACCTTGCTGCGGCGAAAATGATCGTGTAGTGTGTTTTGCAATATGCGATGGAATAACAGCGGTAATTCCTCGCTGGGCTTGTCACCATATTTTTCGGCAAGTTTCATCATCGCATCTTGAACGATGTCCAGTGCAACGTGACTATCTCTCGTTGAAAACATGGCATGTTTGTAGGCGCGTCGCTCAACGCTACTGAGAAAACAGCTTAATTCAACTTGTGTTGCCAGTTTTAGCTCCTTGCAAACGGGCCCTGGAATGCGGTTTTTTTGAAATTACTCACTTCCTGAAGGTAAATAGTAACAAATTGTAGATAATTTTGCTAAATATCTTGTGGATATAGGTGGCAAAAGGTTGACCAAAAGCCCGCTTGCTATTATCTTACGCAGTTCTTTTAGAATTAACCATAAGGTGTTTGTCATGGAAATGACTGGCGCGGAAATAACCATCCGTTGTTTGCAGGAAGAAGGAGTCGAATATTTATTCGGTTATCCAGGCGGTGCGGTATTGCACATTTACGATGCGCTTTTCCAGCAAAATAAAGTAAAGCATGTTTTAGTCCGTCATGAGCAGGCTGCCATTCACGCAGCTGATGGTTATGCCCGCTCATCAGATAAGGTGGGGGTGGCGTTAGTCACCTCAGGGCCGGGATTAACGAATGCTGTGACGGGAATTGCAACTGCCTATATGGATTCAATTCCAATGGTGGTCATAAGCGGTCAGGTCCCAACCTTTGCAATTGGCGAGGATGCTTTTCAGGAAGTGGATGCGGTAGGTATTACCCGTCCTTGCGTGAAGCATAATTTCCTGGTCAAGGATGTGAAAGACATTGCATCGACCCTCAAAAAAGCATTTTATCTGGCTAAGTCGGGAAGACCCGGTCCGGTGTTGGTGGATATTCCTAAAGACGTCTCCGCTCACAAGACTGAATTTGTCTATCCCATGAGCGTCAATATTCGTTCCTATCAGCCGCCAGGGCGTGGCGATAGTGCGCAAATCAGACAGGCGGCGCTGCTGCTGATGAGTGCTAAACGCCCGATGATTTATTCGGGCGGGGGGGTGGTGTTGTCAGGGGCATCTGCACAACTGACTGATTTGGTTCGTTTGTTGGGATTTCCTTGCACCAACACCCTGATGGGGTTGGGTGGTTATCCGGCTAATGATAAGCAATACGTTGGTATGCTGGGTATGCACGGCACCTTTGAGGCTAACATGTCGATGCAACATTGCGACGTGCTGGTAGCAATCGGTGCGCGTTTTGATGACCGTGTCATTGGTAACGTCGAACACTTTGCGCAAGTGCCGCGCAAAATTATTCATATTGATATTGATCCTTCCTCAATTGCCAAGCGCGTTAAGGTGGATGTGCCGATAGTCGGTGAATTAAAACTGGTGCTCAATGAGTTGTTGGAAGTGTTGCGCGCGAGCCGTCAAAAGCCGGATGTGGCCGATATGGCGACCTGGTGGTCGCAAATTGATGAATGGCGCGCCACCGGTGGTGGCTTGCGCTATAAGAATTCCAGCGAAATCATCAAGCCGCAATTTGTTATCGAGACGCTGCATAAGTTGACCGGCGGCGATGCATTTGTTACCTCTGACGTCGGTCAGCATCAAATGTGGGCGGCGCAATATTACAAATTCAATCACCCGCGTCGCTGGATTAACTCGGGCGGGCTGGGGACGATGGGCTTTGGACTGCCTGCGGCAATGGGTGTGCAGCTTAAACATCCGGGTGAAACCGTGGCATGCGTGACGGGTGAAGGTAGTATCCAGATGAATATTCAGGAGCTTTCAACCTGCAAACAATACCATTTGCCCATTAAAATTTTGTCGTTGAATAATGGATATTTGGGGATGGTGCGCCAGTGGCAGGAATTCTTCCACGGCAATCGTTTTTCGGAATCCTATATGGATGCGCTGCCGGATTTCGTGAAAGTTGCGGAAGCTTATGGTCACGTCGGTATTCGCGTTGATCGTCCGGCTGATGTTGAGCCAGCGATGAAAGAAGCGTTCTCACGCAAGGATGATTTAGTGTTTATGGATTTTCGTACCGACCCGACAGAAAACGTGTTTCCTATGGTTCCTGGCGGCAAAGGCTTGTCTGAAGTTGTTCTCTCGGAGGATTTATAATGCGTCATATTATTTCCTTGTTGATGGAGAACGAAGCAGGTGCCTTATCTCGTGTAGCGGGTTTATTTTCCGCTCGCGGTTATAATATTGAATCGTTGACGGTGGCGCCGACGGAAGATGCCAGTTTGTCACGCATGACTATCGTTACCAGTGGTTCGGATGCGGTGATTGAGCAAATCAATAAGCAACTCAATAAGTTGATTGATGTCGTTTCGGTGATGGATTTGAGCGAAGGCGAGCATATAGAGCGCGAGTTAATGTTGATTAAACTGCGTGCTGAAGGCGATGACCGTGAAGAGTTAAAGCGTCTGACCGATATTTTCCGTGGTCGTATTCTGGATGTGTCGGATCATACTTACACCATTGAATTGACCGGCGCTCGTGTTAAGCTGGACAGTTTTATTGATGCCATCGGACGTGATTTGATTTTGGAAACGGTTCGAACCGGTGCTTCCGGTATCGGTCGCGGCAATCGGATTTTGAGTTTGTAGAAGAGAAACAGTCGTTAGACGTAAGCAGGCAGTTAACGACTTACGACTGACGACTGACGACTAATTTTTTTAATTTGAAGAGGGTAACATGAAAGTTTTTTACGACAAAGATGCAGACCTATCCCTGATTAAGGGCAAGCAAGTAACCATCGTAGGTTACGGTTCACAAGGTCACGCACACGCGCAAAATCTGCGTGATTCAGGTGTGAACGTAACCGTTGGTTTGCGTAAAAATGGCGCGTCCTGGGCTAAAGCCGTTGCAGCTGGCTTAAACGTGGCTGAAGTTGCAGTCGCTGTTGCTAGCGCTGACGTTGTCATGATGCTGTTGCCGGACGAAACTATCCCTGAGGTTTACCAGGCAGATGTTGCCCCTAATATGAAAGCCGGTGCAGCGTTGGCTTTTGCTCACGGTTTTAACGTTCATTACAATCAAGTTGTGCCTCGTGCTGATGTGGATGTCATTATGATTGCACCTAAAGGCCCGGGACATACTGTTCGTTCCGAATACCTAAAAGGGGGTGGCGTACCTTCTTTGATCGCTGTGTATCAAGACAAATCCGGCAAGGCTCGCGATATCGCGCTGTCCTACGCAGCGGCTAACGGTGGCACCAAGGGTGGCGTAATTGAAACGAATTTCCGTGAAGAAACAGAAACGGACTTGTTCGGTGAGCAGGCTGTATTGTGTGGTGGTGCCGTTGAATTAGTTAAGGCTGGTTTTGAAACATTAACGGAAGCCGGTTATGCGCCTGAAATGGCTTATTTTGAATGTCTGCATGAGTTGAAGCTGATCGTCGATCTGATGTACGAAGGCGGTATCGCTAACATGAATTATTCGATTTCTAACAATGCAGAATACGGCGAATATGTCACAGGTCATCGTGTCATCGCTGATCAAGCCCGTGCTGCAATGAAGGAATGCCTGACGAACATCCAGAATGGTAACTACGCTAAACAGTTTATTTTGGAAGGCCGTACCAACTATCCGGAAATGACAGCACGTCGTCGTCTGAACGCAGAGCATCCGATCGAAGTGGTTGGTGGTCAGTTGCGCGCTATGATGCCTTGGATTGGTAAAAATAAGCTGGTTGATCAGTCTAAAAACTAAGAAGCAAGATGGGATAAGGGGGAGGGCGAAGGGTAAAACCTCAGCTCTTCCCCTTTTTTATTAGGGATACGCAATATGAAAATTATTTTCATCGCCTGCCTGATGAGCTTAGTGCTGGCAGTATTGACGTAAAACAGGTAATCTTCTGCCATGGACGAATTTAATACCCCCAAATCAATGAATTTACGCAGGCGCGGGATCTATTTGCTGCCTAATTTATTTACCACCGGCGCACTGTTCGCGGGCTTTTACGCTATCGTTCAAGCGATGAATGGAAAGTATGAGTATGCGGCCGTCGCCATTTTTGTGGCGATGGTGCTCGATGGTTTGGATGGTCGTGTGGCTCGCATGACGCACACGCAAAGTGAATTTGGTGCGCAATACGACAGCTTGTCGGATATGGTTTCGTTCGGTGTCGCACCTTCTTTGGTTATGTATGAATGGGCGCTGAAGGGGATGGGTAAGTTGGGGTGGTTTGCCGCCTTTATTTATTGTGTCGCGACGGCATTGAGATTGGCGCGCTTTAATACGAATATTGAAATCGTTGATAAGCATTACTTTCAGGGTTTGCCTAGTCCTGCTGCGGCAGCCTTGGTTGCTGGGTTTGTCTGGGTCATGCTCGATTACGGTTATCCTGTCGATTCATTGCGGTGGTATGCCGCGACGCTGACGGTATTTGCCGGCTTGAGTATGGTCAGTAATCTGCCTTTTTATAGCTTCAAAGATATTACGATGCGTAAAAGTGTGCCCTTCCTGGTGATCTTTATTGCTGCTTTATTTTTTCTTTTGGTTTTTAGTTACCCCCCTGGCGTGCTGTTTGGCTTGTTCTTGTGTTATGCCTTGTCAGGTTTTGTGATGTGGTATTTGCGACGTCGCAAGCCCATTGCATGAGATTTAAAAATTCGTTATATTCTCGCAATGCATTTTCCACGCCAAATTTTTCAGCTTTATTTCACGTTTAGCCCGCTGGCGGCGTTGCTGCTGCACGGCGCACGCTAATTACTTTTCAATTTTGAAAGTTTGATGCGCGCCTTTGATGCGCGCACCCTAATCTATTTTTCAGGAGCTCAGCATGACCGATAAACTCATCATTTTCGATACGACCTTGCGCGATGGCGAACAGAGTCCGGGCGCGGCCATGACCAGGGAAAAAAAGATACGCATTGCACGCCAGCTGGAAAAACTGGGTGTCGATGTGATTGAAGCGGGTTTTGCTGCTGCAAGTATCGGCGATTTTGAGGCGGTGAAGGCCGTTGCTGAAACGGTTAAAGAAGCGACAGTTTGTTCACTGGCACGAGCGAGTGAAAATGATGTTCGTCGTGCGGGTGAAGCGATTACCTCGGCTCGGTCGGGTCGCATTCATACTTTTATTGCCACTAGTCCGATTCATATGCAACACAAGTTGCGTATGTCTGAAGACCAGGTCGTGGAACGTGCTGTGGCCGCAGTCAAATGGGCGCTCGAATATACCGATGATGTCGAGTTTTCAGCGGAAGACGCGGTTCGTTCAGATATGGATTTTCTGGTTCGTGTTTTTGATGAAGTCATTAAGGCGGGCGCTCGCACTTTGAATGTGCCTGATACGGTCGGTTACTCAATTCCTGCCGCTTGGGGTGAGCGTATAAAACAGTTGATAGAACGCGTTCCTAATTCTGATAAGGTGATCTGGTCTACCCATTGCCATAATGATTTGGGCTTGGCTGTCGCAAATTCACTGTCGGCGGTTTTGAATGGTGCGCGTCAGGTTGAGTGTACGATCAATGGGCTGGGGGAGCGTGCAGGGAATGCGGCTCTAGAAGAGATCGTCATGGCGGTTAAAACCCGTCGGGACGTGTTTAATCTTAACACGCGCATAGATACCACTCAGATTGTCACAACCTCTAAGTTGGTGTCTAGCATCACGGGTTATCCTGTCCAGCCTAACAAGGCCATAGTAGGTGCAAATGCGTTCGCGCATGAGTCGGGAATTCATCAGGATGGCGTGTTGAAACATCGCGAAACCTATGAAATTATGCGTGCAGAAGATGTCGGTTGGAATGCCAATAAGCTGACCTTAGGTAAGCTCTCGGGCCGTAATGCACTCCGTTCGCGTTTTACCTCTTTAAATATTGAGTTTTCTAGCGAAGACGCATTTAATGCTGCTTTTGCTCGATTCAAAGAGTTAGCTGATCGTAAACATGAAATATTTGATGAGGACTTGCAAGCGCTGGTCAGTGACGGCGCAATTGCTCAGATTGACGAACATTACCGACTGATATCGTTGCGTGCTCATTGCGAGACGGGGATACTTCCTGTGGCAAAAGTCGTTATGAGTATTGGCAGTGTTACGCATGAAGCCGAAATGCAAGGGGGCGGTCCTGTGGATGCCGCTTTTAAGGCGATTGAAAAAATTGTGCATAGTGGCAGCCAGTTGCAGTTATATTCGGTAAATAACATCACAAGTGGAACAGATGCGCAGGGTGAGGTTACAGTGCGTCTGGCGCGTGGCGAGCGTATTGTGAACGGGCAGGGTGCGGACACCGATATCGTTGTAGCCTCGACACAAGCGTATTTGAATGCGCTGAATAAATTACACGGTAATTCAGAGCGAGCGCACCCGCAACTTTGAACTTTAAGTCGATTGAGTGTCTTAATCGTTTGTGCGTCTTGCACGGCTATTTTACAGGGGTTGATTTTGAAGAAACTATTATTCGGCATTGCGATTGTGTGTGTAACCATCAGTTCGACTCTGGCATGTACCCTTAAGCCGAATACCAACTGTTTCCAGGCATCGCTGGCGGGTAAAAAGATGGATCAGCTTGATCTGCATGGCATTTTGTTAGGCGGGGCGGACATGAGCCATGCGGATGCGACTAAATCCAATTTTGTGCGTGCAAATCTCAACGAAGCTAAGTTGATGGGGGTGAATCTGACCGGTGCGGATTTGAGCTATGCGACACTTTTCTTCGCAAATTTAAAGTCTGCCAACTTGACGGGGGCGAATTTTTCAAACGCAGGTCTTAAAGGGGTTGATTTTTCTGAAGCCAATCTGACGGATACTAATTTTTCAGGCGCCAAACTTGAAGAGGCAACTTTTTCCAAGGCTGTTTTTTGTCGAACCCTGATGCCGAACGGGATGATTAATAACTCAAACTGTGCAATAGAAAAACCTCTGCTCAGTGATACGCATACCACGATAAATGGATGCGTCATTGCGCCCCACACGGTCTGTTTGAACGCCTCTTTGGTTGATGCAAACCTGGGTACGGCTATCCTTACCTCTGCGCAGCTTTATATGGCTAATCTTGCGCAGGCTAATCTGTTCAAAGCAAATTTAACTAAGGCTAATTTAACCGAAGCGAATCTGGCTCGCGCCAATCTCACTTTAGCCAATTTGTCTCAGGCAAACTTGACTGATGCTAATTTGAATAAGGCTATTTTGCGCGGTGCCCAGTTAAATCGTGCCAATTTGACGGGGGCGGTGATGTTAAATGTGGATTTGACCGATGCGGATTTATCCGGTGCAAATGTGTCGGATGCCGTCCTGGTGGGGGCGGTATTTTGCAATACGATCATGCCGGATAACCGGCTAAATAATAGCAGTTGTACACTTCAAAGACCTGCAGTATCTGAACCTGTTAAAGTGGAAGTGACGCCCCTGCCTGCGGCGGAACCGACGCTGCCATCTACGGCCAATCCCAAGTCAAAACGCTTATAGCGCTAAACCCGAAGGCATGTGACGCGTGCTTTCGGGTTTTGTCCTGCATGACCTTATGTAATCGAGTTTAAAATCTTGCCTGCACAGCTGCGATTAACATACACTGCATCTATTTTGGGGCGTGATATGTCAACATTAACTCGAAATGATTATCGGACGCTGATGTTGTCGGCTTTAGGGGGGATGCTGGAATTTTACGATTTCATCATCTTCGTATTTTTTGCGGTGGTGATAGGTCAATTATTTTTCCCGCCTGATATGCCGGATTGGTTACGGCAGTTGCAAACCTTCGGTATTTTTGCGGCGGGTTATCTCGCGCGTCCGCTGGGTGGCATCGTTATGGCGCACTTCGGGGATCTGCTCGGACGAAAAAAAGTATTCATGTTGAGTATTTTGTTAATGTCTTTACCCACGCTCGCCATTGGTTTGTTGCCAACATATGCTGTGATTGGAATTTGGGCGCCGGTATTGCTGCTGTTGTTACGTATGATGCAAGGCGCTGCAATTGGCGGTGAAGTCCCCGGGGGGTGGGTTTTTGTGGCTGAGCATGTTTCTGAACGACATACGGGCGTGGCCTGCGGCATACTAACGGCGGGACTGACCGGGGGAATTTTGTTAGGCTCGTTAGTTGCTACGGTGACTTTTAAAGCCTATTCACCCTCTGAGTTGCTCATTGATGGTTGGCGTATTCCTTTTGTGTTGGGCGGATTATTCGGTTTGCTGTCGGTATGGTTGCGTCAGTGGTTGCATGAAACTCCCGTGTTTAAAGCGTTGCAGGCGCGTGAGATGTTGGCTGCAACATTGCCGCTCAAAATGGTGATTAGTGCCCACAAGCCTGCTGTTATTTTGACCATGTTGATGACCTGGCTGCTGTCTGCTGCGATCATCGTAATGATATTGATGACCCCGATACTGGTGCAAAAGCTCTACGCTATTAAGCCTGCTGTCGCATTGCAAGCCAATAGTATCGCTACTTTGTTTTTGAGTGTGGGTTGTATTGCGTTCGGTGCTTTGTCTGATCGTTTCGGTGCCGGGCGAGTGTTGCTGGCAGGGTGTGTGATGCTGGGGCTAACCTCGATGTTGTTTTATACCCGGATGGCGGTAACGCCGCAATACATAAATGAACTCTATGCGCTGAGTGCTTTTTTTGTCGGTGTGATCGGTGTCGTGCCGAGTATTGCCGTGCGTGCCTTTCCGCCTGAGGTCAGATTTACCGGCTTATCTTTTTCATATAACATCGCCTATGCCGTGTTTGGTGGGATGACACCCGTGCTGGTGAGTTTATTTTTACCTAAAGACCCGTTAGCCCCCGCGCATTATGTGTTGTTACTAAGCGGAGTCGGGGTGTTGATTGGCTTTTATTTGTGTCGTCGCGTGCCATCTTAGCGTTTTGTTGGCGTATTAGTAAGCGGATAGTAATAAGAGTGTAAGTATCTCATGAGGTTTATGAGATAATGCGACAATTGGGTGGGTGCGCCCTGTCTGTTGGATAGAATTTTAGGGTGGAAAGTTGGAAAACTTCAATCAATTGCTCGCAGTCGATATGGCTGCTGTCGATCAGGTCATACGTCATAAGTTGCACTCAGAAGTTGCCTTGGTGAACCAGGTTGCAGCGTATATCGTCAATAGTGGTGGAAAACGCTTGCGACCGGCCCTCGTCGTCTTGTCTGCACAGGCCTTTAATTATCAGGGCGTACATCATCACGAACTGGCAGCGGTGGTGGAGTTTATTCATACTGCCACCTTGTTGCACGATGATGTTGTCGATGAATCTGATTTGCGTCGAGGTCGTGAGACGGCGAATGCCTTGTTTGGTAATGCCGCGTCAGTTTTGGTGGGGGATTTTCTGTATTCCCGCGCTTTTCAGATGATGGTTGAGGTAGGCGATATGCGTATTATGCAAACGCTGGCTGATGCCACGAATGTCATTGCCGAAGGGGAAGTGTTGCAATTGCTTAATTGCAATGATGCCGACGTGGATGCAGAGAATTACATGCGCGTCATTCATTATAAGACCGCTAAACTGTTTGAAGCCGCAATGCGTCTGGGTGCAATATTGTCGCAAGCATCGAGCGTGGATGAAATTGCTGCTGCCCGGTATGGAATGCATTTGGGGACAGCCTTTCAGTTGATAGACGATGTGTTGGATTATTCTGCTGATGAAGCGGTCACAGGTAAACATCTGGGTGATGATCTGGCCGAAGGCAAGCCAACCTTGCCGTTGATTTATGCGATTGAACATGGCACCGTTGAGCAGGCAGCGATTGTGCGCCGTGCGATAGAGCAGGGGGATGTAGGGCAGTTTGCGCAAGTGCTGCAAATTATTCGTTCTACAGGCGCGTTGGAATTTACGCGACTTCAAGCGATGCGTGAAGTCGAGTTTGCTTGTGATGCAATTGCCCATTTACCTGATTCAAAGTACAAAAAATGTTTAATTGAATTGGCTTATTTTGCCGCAGAACGTCAGCATTAAGATGCTGACTCGGTTACGGAAAATATTTAAAATGTGTCTGCTGTAGTGGAGTCCGCATGAGCCGTTTGATTTTTCTGTTTGCCATTGCCGCCTTGATTTATTTGCTGGTTAAATCTTATCGTAAGTCACCTGTTAAACCCGTTGATAAGAACGCTGAAGATATGGTGCAGTGTGCGCAGTGCGGGGTGCATTTGCCTGTAGGTGAGAGTTTAACTGTTTCGGGGCAATCATTTTGCTGTGCCTCACATCGAGATTTATTCCAGAAATAAGCCGCATAAATGTTCGTCAATTCGTTCCTGGCCGCATCCAGTAACGAATTTGCGATGTCAGTCGTGGCTAACAAATGCTTTTGGCTTATATATTGCAAGTTAAGGATAGGGAATATACACGTTGTGCCATGAATTTAATCAAAACGGCTGGCTAAAGGATTGTGAGCATTTGCCATCGCCTAATTTTGATGATCGAACAGCAAACAAGATCGATTTGCTGGTGATACATAATATTAGTCTGCCCCCGGATGAATTCGGCGGGTCGGGGGTGCAGCAGTTGTTTACGAATACGCTGGATCGTAATGAGCATCCTTATTACCGTACGATTCCGGAAGGTCGGGTGTCGTCACATTTTTATCTGCGTCGAGATGGTCATCTTATTCAATTTGTCTCTGTTTTAAAGCGCGCCTGGCATGCCGGTTTGTCAAGTTGGCAGGGGCGAGATCGTTGTAATGATTTTGCTGTTGGGATCGAACTTGAAGGTAGCGATAACGTACCGTTTACCGATGTACAATACGCGGTGTTGCACGAATTGACACTCGCGTTGCGTGCTGATTTTTCGATTGCAGGCATTGCTGGGCATAGTCATATTGCGCCCCTTCGTAAAACCGATCCCGGTCCTTATTTTGACTGGCAGCGTTATCTCATTCAATTGAACTGTAAGTCGTTTTCCACGCAATCACCCGGTGTGTTGATAGACTGATTGTTCAGCGCTCATTTTCTGGCAATATTTTGCTTGCAAAATTTATCTATACCACTACAATTAGCGAATACTACTAAAAAAAATACTATATATAGTGGTTTTCAGAATTTTTCAAATTAGTCAATATGAAGGTATATGCCCATGACAAACACCGCTACCCATAGCGTTTTTAGCGCTTCTGCTGTTTCTGGCATGTCAGCCGTGCAGCTTGATCAATACAAGGTTATTCGCCGCAATGGCTCTGTAGTCGTTTTCGAACCGGCCAAAATTTCCATTGCATTGACGAAGGCTTTTATCGCTGTGAGCGGTGGGCAGGGAGCTGCATCTGCACGTGTTCGTGAAATTGTTGAACAATTAACAGGCGGCGTAGTTAACGCATTGATGCGTAGACAACCACATGGCGGTACCTTACACATCGAAGATATTCAAGATCAAGTTGAATTAGGATTGATGCGTTCAGGTGAGCACGATGTTGCACGCGCTTATGTTCTGTATCGTGAAGAGCATTCACGCTCTCGCGCTCAGGAACAAGCGCCTCATGAAGTACATATCATCAATGTTACGGGGGTTGACGGGGTAGCGCGCCCGTTGGATTTAGATCGCTTGGGTGTATTGGTGCGCTCGGCTTGTGAAGGTTTGGGTGAGGTTGTCAGTGCGGAGGGGGTCATTCAAAGCGCACTCAAAGATCTGTACGATGGCGTACCTGCACATGAGGTACACAAATGTTTGATTTTGTCCGCACGGTCCATGATCGAAAAAGAGCCGGCTTATAATTTTGTCACTGCACGCCTGTTGTTGAACAATATTTGTAGTGAAGTGTTGGGCGAGGATGTCACGCCTGATGAGATGGCAACCCGCTATGCAACGTATTTTCCTGTATTCATCAAACGCGGTATCGCCGCTGAACTGCTCGACGAAAAGTTGGCCTGTTTTGATCTGCCGCGTCTGGCTGCTGAATTAGACGCAACGCGTGATTTGAAATTTGGCTATCTTGGCTTGCAAACTTTGTACGATCGTTATTTTCTGCATATTGGCGGCACGCGTATTGAAGCGCCTCAGATATTTTTCATGCGTGTTGCAATGGGGTTGGCATTGAACGAAATTGATCGGGAAACACGGGCGATTGAATTTTATCGCTTGTTATCCGGTTTTGATTTTATGTGCTCTACGCCGACGCTGTTTAATTCGGGTTCGCGTCGTTCGCAATTGTCTTCCTGTTATCTTTCAACAGTAGAGGATAACCTGGAAGGGATTTATGATGCGATTAAGGATAATGCGCTACTGGCAAAATTTGCAGGCGGGCTTGGAAATGATTGGACGCCCGTGCGCGCTTTAGGTGCTCATATCAAAGGCACTAACGGGGAATCTCAAGGTGTTGTGCCCTTTTTGAAGGTGGTTAATGATACCGCTGTCGCAGTTAATCAGGGTGGTAAACGTAAGGGGGCGGTGTGCGCCTATCTGGAAACCTGGCATTTGGATATCGAAGAGTTTCTGGATCTTAGGAAAAATACCGGAGATGATAGACGTCGTACGCATGACATGAATACCTCTAACTGGATTCCTGATCTATTTATGAAGCGCGTCATGGAAGGCGGTAATTGGACATTGTTTTCACCTTCTGATGTGCCTGATTTGCATGATTTGTTCGGTGTTGATTTTGAAGTTGCCTACACAGCCTATGAGGCGAGTGCTGCGCGTGGCGAAATCCCGTTGTATAAAACGGTTCAGGCTGCGAGTTTGTGGCGCAAGATGTTAACCATGTTGTTTGAAACAGGCCACCCTTGGATTACCTTCAAGGATCCTTGTAATATCCGTTCTCCTCAACAACATGTAGGCGTGGTGCATAGTTCTAATCTGTGTACTGAAATTACCTTAAATACGAACGCGGACGAAATTGCTGTGTGCAATCTGGGCTCGGTTAATTTGCTGGCGCATCTGTATCCTGTAGAGCATGAACTGGCAGGGCAAATCAACCATGAAAAATTGCGCTCAACCATCAATACTGCTATGCGTATGCTGGATAACGTAATCGATATTAACTATTACGCAGTTGCCAAGGCGCGCAATTCCAATTTAAAGCATCGCCCGGTAGGTTTGGGGATTATGGGATTTCAGGATTGCTTGCATGCCAGACATACCCCTTATGCATCGGATGCCGCTGTAGAATTTGCCGATCGTTCTATGGAGGCAGTGTGTTATTACGCTTATTGGGCGTCGACCGAACTGGCGGCGGAACGCGGTCGTTATTCAAGCTATCGCGGCAGTTTGTGGGATTGCGGTATCCTGCCACAAGACACGCTTGATTTATTAAGAGAAGAACGTGGCGGCTACGTCGAGGTTGATACGTCCATCAGTATGGACTGGGATTCGTTGCGCACCCGCATTAGTCAATACGGTATGCGAAATTCCAATTGTGTCGCGATTGCACCGACTGCCACGATCTCGAATATTATCGGCGTATCTGCTTGTATTGAGCCTACGTATCAAAATCTTTTCGTTAAATCTAATCTGTCGGGTGAGTTTACCGTTATCAATGATCATTTGGTGGCTGAACTTAAGTCGCTGGGGTTGTGGGACGAAGTGATGATTTCCGATTTGAAATATTTTGATGGTAGTTTGGCAAAGATAGATCGTATTCCTGAGGCGCTGCGTAGTTTGTATGCGACTGCATTTGAAGTTGAACCCGCCTGGTTGATAGAGGCCGCTTCCCGTCGTCAAAAGTGGATAGATCAGGCTCAGTCACTCAATATCTATATGTCAGGCGTGTCGGGTCGCAAGCTGGATGAAACCTATAAGTTGGCGTGGATCAGAGGGTTGAAGACGACCTATTATCTGCGTACCCTGGGCGCAACCTCGGCGGAAAAATCCACGGGACGTGCCGGTGCGTTGAATGCTGTTGCTGTGGGGGGAGAGATTCAGGACGGCGGATCGCAGTTTTGCTCGATTGACAATCCTGAGTGTGAGGCCTGTCAATAGCAGGTTCACACTCCGGATTTCGGCGACACAAAGAAGTAAAGCAATAGAGGAGTCACAACCCTGAGTGTGAAGCCTGCCAGTAAAACGATGGGTGTAGGGTCAACTGCCCGTAGAAGACCTCTTGACACTCGTTAATAATTTAAGGAAACAATATGTTGTCATTTGACGAAGAAATTATGCCGAAAACCCTGTCCATGCAGGATGGGCTTGTCAGGGCGAAGGCTGATTCCTCTGCGGTTTCAAGCGGCCGTATTCGTGTGGAAGACAAGCGCATTATCAATTGCAATGCAGACGTGAATCAGTTGGTGCCTTTTAAGTACAAGTGGGCGTGGGAGAAATATTTAGCCGCCTGTGCAAATCACTGGATGCCGCAGGAAGTGAACATGACGGCTGATATTGCGTTGTGGAAAAGTGACAAATTAAGCGATGATGAACGTCGTCTGGTTAAACGAAATCTCGGTTTTTTTACCACCGCGGATAGTTTGGCTGCCAATAATATTGTTTTGGGTTCATATCGGCATATCACCAATCCCGAATGCCGCCAGTTTTTATTGCGCCAGGCTTTTGAAGAGGCCATACACACGCACGCCTATCAGTACATCGTTGAGAGTTTGGCGTTGGATGAGGGTGAGATTTTCAATATGTACCATGAAGTGCCCAGTATCCGTAATAAGGATGAATTTTTATTGCCCTTCATTGATGTACTGACGAACCCTGAATTTAAAACAGGTACGCCGGAGACAGATCAAGCCTTGCTACGCAGTCTGATTGTGTTCGCCTGTATCATGGAAGGCTTATTTTTCTATGTGGGTTTTGTGCAGATTCTGGCTTTAGGTCGTCAAAACAAGATGACCGGCGCGGCGGAACAATACCAGTACATTTTGCGCGATGAATCCATGCATCTTAATTTCGGCGTGGATCTGATTAACCAGATTAAGATGGAAAACCCGCATCTGTGGACGGCTTCTTTCCGTGAGGAAATTCGCGGTCTGATGCAAAAGGGCGTGGAACTGGAATACGCTTATGCGGAAGACACCATGCCGCGCGGAATTTTGGGACTCAATGCGACGATGTTTAAAGAGTATTTGCGCTTTATTGCAAACCGTCGCTGCCAGCAAATCGGCGTGGACATCCTGTATCAGGGTGCGACCAATCCGTTCCCGTGGATGTCGGAAATGATTGATCTGAAAAAGGAAAAAAACTTCTTTGAAACACGCGTGACAGAATATCAGACCGGTGGTTCGCTAAGCTGGGATTAATTCCGTTCGCCGGTTGAATGCGCTTCGTCAGGATAGTTGCGCCGTTGGTGCATGCAGTGAAAGATAGTGCAATCACCTGTTTGACGATGACGCACAAAGATCAGCGTAAAAGGAACTTTTTGACCGACGGGCAGTTCACGAATGCCCGCAACCAAACCGGGACGACCTGAAACGGCGATAGGTAAGCCTATCAGCGATTGTGCGGCATCCTCAATAACACTCGCATTCGCTTGGCGGCATGAGGATTGCGCTGTGCATACCAGAGGCTAGCGACTCCGCCAGTTCATTGATTGCGTCCGGGTGTCAGTCAAGCTGCTTGTTTATCCTACTTTCGGCAGTTGACAGCGTAAAATCAGCCGCTAAAGTACGCAGCTATTGAGATCTT
>CAIOSY010000028.1 GCA_903861075.1 uncultured Nitrosomonadales bacterium | reverse complement strand
TGTTCCGGTTTGTTTTTATATTGCACAAACTCATAGCCATCGTAACGGAACAGTCCATCGTTGCTGCCAAACCAGATGAAACCGAGCCTGTCCTGAATAATTGAACGGGGGTTTAAACTAATATCGATCAGTTTAATCGGTTGTTCAAAATAAATCGGCTCTATGGCACGTGCCGGGTTGGCAAGTAGCAGGCAAGACAGGCTTAGAAAAAGAAAGCATGTGCGTCTAGCGTTTTCAGTGCAAGGGTTAAATAGGCTCAGTAAGTAAAGACGCATGGTCTGTGTTAAAGGTCTGCCGATAACATCATGCTGAAAGTTCGGGGTGCGCCCACATAATAGAGGGGGCCCGTTGCTGAGGCCTGGGTGGTAAATCCGGCGCCACTTCCGGCGCCCAGGTAGAGATAGCTGGCATTGAATAGATTATAGACATTGAAGCGCACGGTTGGATTGTGTAATAGCGTCACTTTGGGCAAATGATAAGCGGCATCGAAATTAAACAGTGTGAAGCCGCTGACAGATTCGTCATTGACCAGCGTTGAATAGCGACGCCCGGTGTATTTTCCCGACAGATTGTGTGACCACGGGCCATCACGGTATTGCAACGCGGCACCCGCCATCCAGTTGGGTGTGTCGGGGAATTGCTTGCCAGCGGTGGCTGCGGGGATGCCGGTTGCCGCAGTCTGCAAATTTTGCAGCATGAGGCTCTTGGTGTAAGTCAGCGAACCATAAACACTCCAGTTGGGCTGAAAACGCCAGGCAGATTCCAACTCAATCCCTTTCGTGGTGGAACTGCCGACGTTGTAATTCGTGTTGAGCTGATTAACCGGATCCCAGCCGGTGCCGATACGATTTTTGAAGTCGATAAAAAACAGCGTAGCCGATGCGGTCAGATCCTTGCCCGCATAACGGTAGCCCAGGTCGTAGTTGGTGGAAGTTTCAGCCGTAACATTGACGGATTTCATCGTGTAACCAGTCAATTTTCCAGCGACAAAAGTGCCTCCGCTAAGTAAGTTGTAATAGATGGAATCAGGTGGCGCACGGAAGTTTTCCGCGACATTGAAAAAAACCTGCTGTTCATGCGTGAGCTGATATCGCGCACCCAAACTGGGCAGCGTTTTTGCATAGTTGCCCGCCACAGTGTAGTTGGCGCCATTGCCCGTTCCATTATTCGCATAGTTGGTAAAATCGCGTTTTATACGCGATTGACGTAAGCCCAATACCAGATTGAGTCTGTCCTGAGCCAGACTGATACTATCTTGAAGAAAAAAAGAATCCGCCGTGCTGACGGTCAGATAATTACGTCCCTGATAAGGCGTTCCATCCTGATTGAGTAGATAATTGGCGGGATTTTGCAGCCAGGGATCAACGCTGATGCCGGCGCTGTTAAATACCACTGCAGGCTGGGTTCGGCGATGACGAGAGTGTTCATACCAAATGCCTGCCATCAACTGATGGGTGTCGATTTGGGTAGTTGCGCGTAGGGTGATGCCCGGTCGTTGTGTTTCGGTGACCGCCCCGCTATAAACCATGACGGTGTTAAGAGGTGCGCCATTGATGTTGCGTATGCCGCCGGCAAATTTGTTAGCCGCATTGCTTGCTACCAGCGTTGTGAGTTCGTTGCCACCGGTGCCGTAGCCATACAAATAGTAGGGTTCAATGTCGAGCTTGAGGGCGGGCGTTATATTAAAACTGCCCTTGAGTGTTGCGATGTAATTTTCGAAAGGATTGATGTTCAGGTTGTAATTGCTATAACCTGCGCTGTTGAAATTGAGTGCGGGTGTATTTATCGTGCTGGGTAGGACGAGCGTATTTTGTGGCGCGCCAATGCCGAAATCGGCGTTGGCGCCTAGCGTATTGATATTCGCCAAAGTCAGTGTGCGCAGGTTGTTGTTGTAAATTCTATTCCATAAAAAACCGGCGGTGAGGCTGTCGCCTCCATCAAGATTGAGTACACTCTTGAAATCAAGGTGTTTGCGATCTGCGCCGCCCGCGCCCTTCCATTTGTCAGCACTTGCTTCGGAGTAGGAAATAAAGGATTTGAGGCGGTTATCCAGCAGATAACCCGTGTCGGCACGCACGAATGATTTTTTGGCATTGTTTGAACCCAGTGTTTGTTCAAAGTGAAAGCGAGCTTGATTTGCGGGGTTGGCGGTGGTCATCCCCAGACTTCCGCCGGATGCGCCCATAGACGGTGAGTCGCTATTCGCTGAACCTTGCGTCACGATGATTTCCTGTAGATTTTCTGTGTCGCCAAATTGCGCAGGGTAGGCTGCAAAATTGCCTGCATCGTTGACGGGAACGCCGTCTATTGTGATACCCACTTGATCGCTGTTAAAGCCGCGCATCCGCATGCCGCCGCCAAATAAGCCCGTCGCATCATAGCTGTAACTGTTCACCCCGGGTCGCAGGTTGATCTGTTGAAAGACATGGTTGAGTGCGCTTTTTTGTTCAATTTCGGTGCGTGTGACCGTGCTGATTGCCTTGGGCGTATCTTCAACAACCAACATGGAATGGTCGGGAACTTTACCGGTTATGACAATTTTATCAAGTAAGGCGGGCTCATCGGCCAGCACAAGCGTCGGTGAGAGTAGCGTCAGGCACAGGAGGTGCAAAAAATTTGGGATCTTCATGATGTGTCAAAATTTCGTGTAGGTAGGGATTTTACAGAAAATATCCCGATATAAAAATTAGAATAATCCAATGTTTTTCTAGGAATAATCCAATGTTTTTCTAAGAAAAATCCAATATTATCCTAAGGGTTACCCCTGTTTTTTTGGGGCTATTTTAAATAAACTCGTTTTCGGTCCAGTATAACTTTGATTGATTGTCTGATTCGGGTAAAATTGGCCTACGTTTTGGATAAAAAAAATATGAAAATACGAGTATTGATAGCGGATGATCACGAGCTGGTTCGTTTGGGATTGCGGCATCTTTTAGAGGATACGGCGGATATTGAAGTGGCGGGAGAGGCGTGTGATGGTGAGTCACTACTGGCTTTGCTGCGTTGTATTGATGTGCATGTCGTCTTGCTTGATATGAAGATGCCGGGGTTGTCAGGCGTTAATCTTATCGCTCATATTCATCGTGAATATCCCGGTCTATTGATATTAGTGCTCAGTATTAGTAGTGATGTAAACCTGGTTGTCTCGGCGCTGGACTTAGGTGCATCAGGTTATATCGGTAAGGATTGTTCGCCCGAAGAATTGAAAGAGGCGATCAAAGAAGTCAGTTCGTCCGGCAAGTACTTGAGTGCCTCGATTGCGCAGAAATTGGCTTTTTGTGTTGTGGTGCCCCAGGTGGGGGCATTCGCGCAGTTGCTGACTAAGCAAGAACTGTTTGTCTGTCGTATGCTAGTTGCAGGCGAGAGTCATTCTTTCATTGCCAGTCAATTAAATATTAGTGATCGTACGGTTAGCGCCCATAAAATTAATATACTCAAAAAAGTGAAGTTAAAGAATTTGGTAGAGTTGGTTAATCTCATCAATGCTCAACCGGGTCTCTTATGAATGCAGGTTTAGTCTTTCGTCAGCCAATGCAGTAAAAACGTCCACTGATCGATTTCCCGGCCGGAAAGATGATGAGGGAGGTCGAATAACGATTTTCCTTCGAAGGCGGCATTGACGTATAACTGCGTGTCGCGCAAATAGGCCAGAATGGGTAAGTTTGATACAGCAAGAAATTCCTCCAGTATCGTTGCGGCTCGGGTACGCGCGTTCATTCGCATACCGACAATACCGATTTGACATTTTCCCTGGCGCACTTCCTTTTCCTCAATCAGTATTTTGAGGAAGTCGCGGCTGGCATTTTGATCAAACATCGAGGGCGCAATGGGGATGATGATTTTGTGGGCGAGCTTAAGTGTACGCGCCAAATCTTTTCCGTGTAGTCCTGCGGGAGTATCGATCACGAGATGATCGGTAAAGTAATCCTCCCCCTTTGTCGAATCCAGTGACGCGATCTCCGGCAAATTATCGGGGCGTGCAGCCACCCAGGCTGTGGCGGATTTTTGTCTGTCCAGATCCAGCATCGCGACGCGATGGCCTTGATTGGCAAGGTAGCCCGCAATGTTGACTGACAGTGTCGTCTTGCCACTGCCACCTTTAGGATTCGCGATCAGGATAGTTTTCATTGGCGTTCTTTCGTGAAAATGACTTACGATATTCAGGCGCTATGTATAGTAGCGCATCGCATCGATTTGAGGTGGATGGCGAATTCGATTTCTTGCGAACAGGATTTGCTGCTAAAGGATTACTTAAACAGTTGAAAATGATAACATCATCGGATATTTTTTTTGGGGAACAATATGGCAGGTCATAGCAAATGGGCAAATATCCAACACCGCAAGGGTAAACAGGACGCTAAGCGTGGCAAGATTTTCACGCGGCTGATTAAGGAAATCACGGTTGCGTCACGTATGGGTGGATCGGATCCGACCGGTAATCCGCGTCTGCGTCTGGCGATGGATAAGGCCTATGCCAACAATATGCCCAAGGATAACGTCGAGCGCGCCATTAAACGCGGTGCGGGCGAACTGGATGGCGTGCAATACATGGAAATTCGTTACGAAGGTTACGGTATCAATGGCGCGGCGGTGATGGTGGATTGCATGACCGACAACAAGATGCGCGCGGTGGCCGATGTGCGCCATGCGTTTAGCAAATACGGGGGGAATCTCGGTACGGATGGCTCGGTCGCTTTTATGTTTACGCATTGCGGACAGATGATTTTCGCGCCCGGCACGGATGAAAACGGCTTGATGGAAGTGGCGCTGGATGCGGGTGCGGAAGATATTGCGACTCATGATGATGGTAGTATCGAAGTGATCACCTCGGCGCATGATTTTATTGTCGTCAAACAGTCGCTGGAAGCGGCGGGTTACAAATCTGAATTTGCTGAAGTCATTATGAAGCCTGCGAGCGAAGTACTTTTTACGGGAGACGATGCTGTAAAAATGCAGAAACTGCTCGATGCGCTGGAAGATCTGGATGATGTGCAGGAAGTTTACACGACCGCGGTGATAGAGGATTGAGGAACGTGGAGTGAGGCTGGCGTTAGCGGCGGAATCGCAGGGGGGGCTTAATCTTCACTCATCAATCCGCATTCTCGGTATCGATCCCGGTTTACGTATTACCGGGTTTGGAGTGATAGACAAAGTTGGGCAGCAACTGCATTACGTTGCCAGCGGTTGCATCAAGACGCCGGCGGGGGCGTTGCCCGAGCGATTGAAGGTCATACTTAATTCGCTGGGCGAGGTAATTACACTGCATCAACCCAATCAGGCTGCTGTTGAAAAAGTCTTCGTGAACGTTAATCCTCAATCGACGCTACTGTTGGGGCAGGCGAGGGGTGCGGCGATTTGTGCGGCGGTGCTGGCAAATTTGCCGGTCGGTGAATATACCGCTTTGCAGGTCAAACAAGCCGTAGTCGGCAACGGTCACGCCGATAAGGAACAGGTGCAATTGATGGTGCAACGCTTATTGAAATTATCCGGCACCCCCAGTCCCGATGCGGCAGATGCGCTGGCCTGCGCGATTTGCCATGCTCACGGTGGGCAGGGTTTAGGCGCATTAGCCACCAAAGGTTTTCGTGTGCGCGGCGGGAGGCTGGTTTGATGCCGCAGGAACCGTCGGTTGCCGCATATAAAAATCCGGTTGCGCGCTATTTTGCTGCGACCCGGCCCGCCTTTCTCAGTGCTAGCCTGATAGCGTGTGTGCTTGGATTGTCCAGCGCCAGGCATGATGGCTTGCTGTTTAATATGGCAGCAGCGATAGTTACCCTGGTGTTTGCCTTGTTGGCACATGCCGGGGCGAATGTGCTGAACGATTGTTATGACGCAGAAAACGGCACGGATGCGTCTAATGTCGAGCGCATTTTTCCGTTTACCGGCGGCAGTCGCTTTATTCAGAACGGCGTATTGACGCTTGCTCAAACGCGCAATTTCGGATTTTTTTTGCTGGCGGGCGTCGCGTTGGCGGGTTTGTGGCTGATGCTGCGCACTGACTTTCAACTGGTTTATATCGGCCTGGCCGGCCTTTTTATCGGCTGGGCGTACTCCGCGCCGCCATTTCGTCTGAACAGCCGGGGTTGGGGCGAACTGTGCATCGTGGCGGGATTTTTGTTGATTGTGGTGGGTGCCGATTTCGTGCAGCGCCGGATATTTTCTCCCGCGCCTTTTATTGGCGGGCTCTCCTACGCGTTGCTGGTAACAAATTTGCTCTACATCAATCAGTTCCCTGACCGGAACGCAGATAAGGCCGTCGGCAAGCTGCACTGGGTGGCACGCCTGGAAGTGAGGCAGGCGCGCTGGGGTTATGTGCTGATTGTGCTGTTGGCTTATGGTTGGGTGCTGTTTAGTGTGGCGTTGAACGGGTTGCCGCTGATGGCGCTGCTGGCTTTTCTGGCGCTGCCCTTGAGCGTAACAGCGGCACGTCAGTTATTGCACCACGCGGCTCAACCGCAACAATTAACCAGCGCGATTAAACTGACCATCGCCGCCATGCTGTTGCACGGCGCTTTACTGTCGATCGCACTGGTTATCGGAAAATGAAAAATCTTCCTCGTGCAGGCGGGGATCGAGTATAGACAGGAGTTTTAAATGATCGGTCGTTTAACTGGAATTTTGCTGGAAAAGAACCCGCCGCAAATTATGCTGGATGTGCAGGGCGTAGGTTACGAGATTGATGTGCCTATGAGTACATTCTATAACCTGCCCGCGTTGCATGAAAAAGTCGTGCTGCATACGCAACTTATCGTGCGTGAAGATGCGCATTTGCTCTACGGTTTTGCTACCGGTGATGAGCGTATCGCATTCCGTTTGTTGCTCAAGATCAGTGGTGTCGGCCCCAAGCTTGCCTTGTCGGTGTTGTCAGGATTAAGTTTGAATGATCTGTCCGAGGCGGTGGCGAACAAGGAGGCGGGCCGCTTAACCAAAATTCCCGGTGTCGGCAAGAAAACGGCTGAGCGCTTACTGCTTGAACTGGAAGGTAAGTTTAGCGTAACGAGCGCAACGGCAGTGCATGGAGCAGTGTATCATTCCGCTAACAGCGACATCATCAACGCCTTGCAGGCGCTGGGCTACAATGACAAGGAAGCAAGTCTGGCAGCTAAGCAGTTACCTTGCGATGTGAGCGTCTCTGACGGTATCCGTCAGGCGCTCAAATTTTTGTCCCGCACGTAATTTTGTTCCCGCTCAACGCGGGTAGGAGCCGGCTATGAAACCGATGGATGCATTAAGCGACACTGAAATTGATGAGTTGGACGAGTTTTTGCTGTCCGATGATACGCCGGAAAATTGTATGGATATTTCCATGCTGGATGGCTTTTTTGCCGCACTGGTCCTCAATCCCAAACTTTTTATGCCCGGCGACTATCTGCCGTGGGTATGGGATAGGGAAGAAGGCGAGGAGGCGCCTGGTTTTACCTCGATAGAACAGGCTAATCGCATCATGGCTTTGCTGATGCGCTACTACAACGGCGTGCTGGATGCGATTGTTGAAAATCATTTCGCTCCGCTGTTTTATTCCTTGATCCAGGAAGATGGCAGCAAAGTTTATGAAGCAGAAAATTGGGCTGAGGGCTTTATGCTGGGCGTATTTCTGTTTATCGATCCCTGGAAAGCCGTATTTGAGAATGATCAGGAATACCTGGCGCCCATGGTGTTGCTGGGCACGCAGCAGGGCGGTGAGTTGCTGGATAAAAGTGACGATGTGAAACAAGCCAGGAAAGAGGCTTATGACTCGATCGCGGATGCGGTCGCCGTGCTTTATGATTACTTCGCAGAGCAACGCGAGGCCGAAACCCGGCAGCGCATGGTGTCAGCGGGAGGGCATCGTGTGCCGGCGGTATCTGCCAAAGTGGGTCGTAACGAAGAATGCCCGTGCGGTTCGGGCCGGAAGTTCAAGAAATGTTGCGGCGCAACCCCGACGCTGCATTGAGTGCGCTAAAATGCGGCTCACTTCAGAAAACGACTTATGATCCATAGCGATAATCTCACTGCTGAACCGCGTCTGACCACGACTGCCGTTGTATCCCGTCAGGAAGAGGCGCTGGAACGCGCCTTGCGTCCTAAGCAACTCGACGAATATGTTGGACAGGAAAAAATCCGTGGACAGTTGGAAATCTTTATTCAGGCGGCTAAACAACGTCAGGAGCCGCTTGATCATGTGCTGCTGTTCGGCCCGCCGGGCTTAGGTAAAACGACGCTGGCGCAGATTATTGCGCGCGAAATGGGCGTCAATTTACGCCATACTTCAGGGCCGGTGCTGGAACGCGCGGGGGATTTGGCGGCATTGCTGACCAATTTAGAACCTCATGACGTGCTGTTTATCGACGAAATCCATCGTCTTTCGCCGGTGGTTGAAGAGATTCTCTATCCTGCGCTGGAAGATTATCAGATCGACATCATGATAGGCGAAGGGCCTGCTGCCCGCTCCGTAAAACTGGATTTGCCGCCGTTCACGCTGGTGGGCGCGACTACGCGTGCCGGGATGCTGACCAATCCGCTGCGCGATCGTTTCGGTATTGTGTCCCGTCTGGAATTTTATACCCCCGAAGAATTGCAGCGCATCGTGATGCGCTCTTCCGGACTTCTGGAAATGAATTTGTCAGCGGATGGTGCGTTTGAAATTGCAAAACGCTCACGCGGTACACCGCGCATCGCCAATCGATTGTTGCGTCGGGTGCGCGATTATGCCGATGTGAAGGCGGGCGGCGATGCGACGCGTGCGGTGGCGGATGCCGCGCTCACCATGCTGGACGTGGATTCAGAAGGCTTGGATGTGATGGACAGAAAGTTATTGCAGACCATCATCGAGAAATTCATGGGGGGGCCAGTCGGTGTGGATAATCTTGCCGCTGCTATCGGTGAAGATCGCGATACGATAGAAGATGTGCTGGAGCCTTATTTGATTCAGCAGGGGTATTTACAGCGCACGCCGCGTGGTCGTATGGCCACGGCTATCGCTTACCGCCACTTTGGTCTGAAAGTCGCGAGCCATTTGGCCGATAGCGAGTTGCTGGATGAGCTAACGTAATGCCCCGCGCTGCTAACTTGTTTATCCGGACAGCCCGCGATTTAGGTTTTGTACGAATTACAACTGTTTACAATTGCTGACTTGTTGTTTGCTGGTAAATGTGAAAAATGACGGCAGGATGATGAAATGAATGAGCAAGTTGTGTTTACCTGGCCAGTTCGGGTATATTTTCAGGATACGGATGCTGGCGGCGTAGTTTATCATGCGAGCTATGTGAATTTTATGGAGCGTGCACGGACGGAGTGGCTGCGTAGTTGCGGTTATAGCAACGCCGGGTTGATGAAAGAATTCGGCGTGATGTTTGTGGTGCGTACGATGAGGTTGGATTATTTAAAACCTGCGCTGCTGGATGATATGCTCTTGGTTACTGCTCAGCTTAGTGAGATTGGGCGCTCTCGCCTGTCGTTGCGGCAAAGCGTGTGCCGTGCGAATGAAGTTTTGACGATGGGTGACGTGCATCTGGTTTGCGTCTCGCGGGATACATTTAAGCCGGTGCGGGTGCCGCAAGCACTGCGCCTGACGATGGAATAATTAGGAAAGGTTGTTAATGGAAGTTACTCAGGATTTATCGTTTATACACCTCATCAGTAACGCCAGCGTACTGGTGCAATTGGTGATGGGGCTGTTGTTATTTGTTTCCATGATGTCGTGGTGGTACATTTTTCTTAAGCTGTTTGCAATTCGCCGCGAGAAAAGATTGACCAGCGAATTCGAAGAAGCGTTCTGGCGTAATTCTAATCTGAATGAGGTTTATAAGACGGTTAGCAATTCGGCTCGTGCGGATCAGGGCGCGCTGGAGCGCATATTTGCCGCCGGTTTTGTTGAATTCGTTAAGTTGAAGAAGCAGCATGGCGTGGATGCCAGCGCCGTGATGGACGGTACGCGCCGTGCAATGCGGGCGACATATCAGCGGGAGATGGACAGGCTGGAGTCGCATCTGGCTTTTCTGGCATCGGTAGGCTCAGTGAGTCCTTATGTTGGCTTGTTTGGTACAGTCTGGGGTATTATGAATGCATTC
Organism: uncultured Nitrosomonadales bacterium; assembly: GCA_903861075.1. Classification (GTDB taxonomy): domain Bacteria; phylum Pseudomonadota; class Gammaproteobacteria; order Burkholderiales; family Gallionellaceae; genus Gallionella. The sequence goes on along the minus strand of CAIOSY010000028.1, from coordinate 18,700 downwards.
AGGGGGTTGGCGAATGTAGGTCAGGCGACGCTGGCGCACGTAGCCCCCGGGATTGCGGAAGCGCTCGTGGCGACAGCGATGGGGTTGTTTGCGGCGATACCAGCGGTGGTGGCCTACAACCGTTACGCGCATGACATCGATCGTCTGGCAACGCGCTTCGAGAGTTTTACTGAAGAATTTTCTAATGTATTGCAGCGTCAGCCATGAGATCGAGCATGCGCAGTAAAAATCGCCTGATGAATGAGATTAACGTTGTGCCGTACATCGACGTGATGCTGGTTTTGCTGGTGATTTTTATGGTGACGGCCCCGATGATGAACCCGGGGCAGGTTGATTTGCCCCAGGTGAGCAATTCGTCCATTCCTGCACCGGCTCCGCTGGAAGTCATAATCAAAAAGGATGGCACACTGTCTTTACGTGATCACGCCAAGGGCGATGCAGAGGCGAGAGTGTCGCGTGAGGATTTGGTTTCGATTCTGAAGTCACGACAGGAAATGTTGCCGGAGCAGGCGGTGGTGATTTCCGCTGACAAGAACGTACGTTATGAGGAAGTCATCAATGTGATGGATGTGTTGCAGCAGCAGCATATCAAAAAAGTTGGTTTGTTGACGCAGACAAAATGAACCAGGCTGTTTACCAAGATCCAGACAGGTTCGCCGCAGCAATGCTCGCATTGGGGGTGCACGTCGTTTTTTTTGCCCTGTTGTATTTTGGCTTTTCCTGGCAGAGCGAGGCAAAAATGTCCATTCCTCAAACCGTGGAGTTGTGGAAAAGTCTTCCTCGGGATAAGCCGGTTGAACCTGTTGTGCCGCAACCGGTTGTTGAACCAGAACCCGTTTTGGAAGTGCAGCAGCCCAAGGCCGTGATTAAGCCGGATATTGTGATCCCAGACAAAAAACCTGAAAAGAAACCCGATATTAAGCCGCCGGAAAAAAAGCCTGAAGTTAAGCCGCCAGCAAAAAAACCTGATATTAAGCCGCCGGAAAAGAAACCTGAAGTTAAGCCGGTATCCCGGCAGGATGTCAGCAAAGTCGCGCCCCAGCCGGTAAAACCTTCTGCCGAAGCGTTGCAAGCGGCGCGGGATCAGGCCGCGCAAGAAGCGGCAACAGGACGGGTGATGGATGAGTATATAGGTAAAATCCAGGGAAAAATTAAACGCAATACGGTGATGCCACCCGATGTGCCTAATGAGGCGCGTGCGGAATTTATGGTAACGTTGTTGCCCGGCGGGCGGGTGTTGAGCGCGCGTTTGAGTAAATCCAGTGGTAATCCGGCGTATGACAATGCGGTTGAGCGGGCGATTTTAAAATCAGACCCTTTGCCCTTGCCAGCCGATACAAGTTTGTTTAGTCGTTTCCGGGAATTAAAATTAACATTCAAACCGGTTGAATAAAGGGTAGTGTAATGTATAAATTATTATCGAGTGTGTTGGCGTTATTGATGCTGGCACATACTTCCAGTAGCTTTGCTGCACTAAGTATTGAAATTATTGGTGCAGGAGAACACCAGATTCCTGTTTCTATTGTGCCTTTTTCTGGCGAAGAAAAGTTGGTGCGGGAAATTAACGACGTGATCATAGGCGATCTGCAACGTAGCGGCTTGTTTCGTCTGGTCGATACCGCAGGTAAGTTACCGCATGAAGCGAGTGAGGTAAACTACAGCGATTGGCAGTTGCGTGGGGCGGAAGCATTGGCAATTGGTTCTTTATCTGTTCAGGCTAATGGTCGCATCGAAGCACGTTTTCATTTGTTGGATGTGCTCAAGCATACTGAGTTGGTCGGGCAGTCCGTGTCGGCGGGTGAGGGGCAGCTCAGGGCGGTGGGTCATCGTATTAGCGATTTGATTTATGAAAAATTAACGGGAGATCAAGGCGTTTTTAGCACACGTATCGCTTATGTAAATCGTCTGGGGAAAACCTTTAGTTTGATTGTTGCAGATAGCGATGGCTACAACGAGCAAATTGTATTGAAGCAGAATGAGCCGATTATGTCGCCATCATGGTCTCCTGATGGTAGTCATTTGGCTTATGTCAGTTTTGAAACCGGCCATGCGGCTGTCTTTGTACAATCTTTGTACACGAATCAACGTAAAGTTGTCGCTGATTTTAGAGGAAGTAACAGCGCGCCGGCCTGGTCACCGGATGGAAAACAGTTGGCCGTGGTGCTGAGTCGAGATGGAAGTTCGCAGATTTACATGGTGCGTCCGGATGGTGGTGATTTGCGCCGTATAAGTTTTAGTGCAGGGATAGATACGGAACCCAATTTTTCTCCTGATGGGCAAACGTTGCTGTTTACTTCTGATCGGGGAGGAAGTCCGCAGATCTATCGTATGCCCATAGAAGGTGGGGCTGCGCAGCGCTTGAGTTTTGGATCCGGAACTAGTTATTCCCCTCGGTATAGCCCGGATGGAAAGTCTTTTGTATTCACTCATTTATCGGGCGGACAGTTCTTTATTTCAACGCAAGATTTTCAGACTGGGCAAATGGAAACCTTGACGGGAGGGGGTTGGGAGAAAAAGCCGAGTTTTGCCCCCAATGGAAAAATCATCCTGTTTGCCAGCGAAGGTCGTGGTCGTGGTATATTAGCAACTGTATCTAGCGATGGTCGCGTTAAACAGCATATGTTTACGCAGAGCGGCGATGCACGTGAGCCTGTTTGGGGACCTCATCTTTAATTAACTCAATAAAGGAATTGCTATGAAAAAACTTGTTGTTAGTATCGTATTGCTGAATTTGCTGGCTGCTTGCGCAAGCCACAAGACACCGGAAACCGTATCTGTAGCACCTGAGGCTAAAGTAGAAGCGCCTAAATCAGCGCTTGCAGCTGCAGCACAAACTAACGTTGATCCATTGAATGATCCGCAAAGCATTTTATCTGGCCGTAGTGTTTTCTATCCATTGGATGTCGCGACCGTTCAAGATGCTGACAAGCCGTTGGTGCAGGCTCACGCTAAGTATTTGGGTGAGCATGCTGCGCGTAAAGTGCGTTTGGAAGGCAATTGCGACGAACGCGGCAGCAATGAATATAATCTGGGTTTGGGTCAACGTCGTGCAGATGGCGTACAAAAGATGCTTGAATTGGGTGGCGCTGCGCCTTCTCAGTTGACTACAATGAGTTATGGCGAAGAAAAGCCGCACGCTTCAGGTCATGATGAAGCGTCCTGGTCGCAAAATCGCCGTACTGATCTGAGCTACGCGAAGTAATATCATGTTGATGCGACGCGCCTTGATATTGTTGGGTTTGTGTGTGATATCACCCGCTTATGCGGGGTTGTTTTCGGATGATGATGCACGCAAAAATATTCAGCAGGTTGAGGTGCGTACGCTCAAGCTAGAAGAGCAGGATAAGTTAAAAACTCAATCGGTACTCGATTTGCAAGGGCAAATAGATGTATTGAATGGGGAGTTGCGCAAGTTGCGCGGGCAAAATGAAGAAATTGCGCACGGCTTGCAAGATGCCGAAAAGCGTGAAAAAGATTTTTATGTGGATTTGGATGCGAGGTTACGTCATTTCGAGTCTGCTGAGGCTGCGTCAGCGAGCGTGACCAAACCCGTTGACGAAAAAATGGATGCAAAAACGGTCGATCCAGATGATCCTGCGGTGCAAAATCGAGCCATTGAAGTTGCGTATGGTTTGGTTAAGGCCGGTAACAATGCGGATTCCGTGAAAGCATTACAGGATTTTCTTAAGAAATTCCCCGGTTCTGTGCATACGCTGAATGCAAGCTATTGGTTGGCAGGCGCGCAGTTTGCCCTCAAGGATTATAAGTCAGCATTACCCGGTTATCGTGAGTATCTGAAAATTGATCCTGAATCGAGTCGAGAGCCGGATGTGTTGTTCAATATAGCCAGTTGCCAGCAGGAGTTAAAATCACAGTCACAGGCGACGGCTACGCTCAAGCAATTGATTGCAAAATATCCTAAGAGTGCTGCAGCTGCTAAAGCAAAAAAAATACTCTCATCTTCTAAGTAGTTGTTTTTTTAATTATTTTATACCTTCGCGTGTCGCGAAAATTGGTTTTATTGTTTTATGCCCGAATTAAACGCGCCGTTGCGCATTACTGAACTATTTTATTCCCTGCAGGGCGAGACTAGCCGCATTGGTTTACCTACGGTATTTATTCGTCTGACGGGATGTCCCTTGCGCTGCCTTTACTGTGATACCGCTTATGCATTTTCTGGCGGTAAGAACACGACGCTCGCCGATATACTGATGTTAACTGCTGTGTATCCCACGCGTTATGTGACGGTAACGGGTGGTGAGCCTTTGGCACAAAAAAACTGTCTGCTGTTGTTAAAAGCGCTTTGTGACGCAGGTTATAAGGTGTCCCTGGAGACCAGTGGTGCGTTAGATATCGAGGCGGTTGATGCCAGAGTGATGCGCGTAATGGATATTAAAACGCCCGCTTCAGGTGAAGTGACTAAAAATCGCTGGGAAAACCTGGCGCATCTGACCCCGCACGATGAAATAAAGTTTGTCTTGTGTGACGAAGCGGATTATTTATGGGCCTGTGAAATTTTGCAGCAGTATCGTCTAACGGAAATATGTCCTGTGTTATTTTCCCCTGCTCAAGGGGCGCTTAATCCAACACAGTTGGCGGACTGGATATTGCGGGATGGCTTGGCGGTACGCTTCCAGTTGCAATTGCATAAACTGCTCTGGAATAATGAGGCGGGGCACTAATGAAAAATGCTGTCGTATTATTATCGGGTGGACTTGATTCGGCAACAGTGCTTGCCATGGCGCGTGCGGATGGTTTTAGCTGCTATGCCCTCAGTGTTGATTACGGGCAGAGACATCATTCCGAGCTGGCTGCGTCCTTGCGAGTGGCAGAAGCGCTGGGCGCCTGTGAGCATCGCGTGATCAATATTGATCTGACCGGTTTTGGTGGCTCAGCGTTGACGGATAATGCGATTGCTGTGCCAGAGCAAGCCTCGACGGGTATTCCGCTTACCTATGTGCCGGCACGCAACACAATTATGTTATCGTTGGCTTTGGCATGGGCCGAGGTGCTCAAGGCGCAGGATATTTTTATTGGGGTTAATGCAGTTGATTATTCCGGCTACCCTGATTGTCGTCCTGTTTACGTAGAAGCATTTGAGCGTATGGCAAATTTGGCTACACAAGCGGCTGTTGAAGGCCATCCCTTGACCCTGCATGCGCCGTTGCTGCATTTGACCAAGGCGCAGATTATCCAGCAGGGGGTGCGCTTGGGTGTGGATTATGCGGGTACGGTGTCATGTTATCAGGCTGATGAAGAAGGGCGTGCTTGTGGTGTTTGCGACTCGTGTCGTTTGCGCCGTGCCGGATTCCTGGCGGCGGGTGAAACCGATCCGACGCGTTATGTGCATTAACTTGTAATTAATTGAGATTATCTATTGACATCTAACGCTTATCCGGTATAATTCGCGCTCCTTTGCAGCGGGTCGGTAGCTCAGTCGGTAGAGCAGTGGACTTTTAATCCATTGGTCGCGAGTTCGAATCTCGCCCGACCCACCAGTTTGTGTAAGCGTAAAGTTTCAAAAGCCGCCTTAGCTCAGTTGGTAGAGCAACCGCCTTGTAAGCGGTAGGTCATCAGTTCGAATCCGATAGGCGGCACCAATTTAAACCCACTAATTCAAAAGGTTAGTGGGTTTTTTCTTGCCTGCTCTATACCTGTGTTTACCGTCATTTACCCCCTTTTACTACTGCTCAGTGCGTCAAGAGTGCGTCAAAGTGCGTCAGGGGGACGGATATCAGATATTAAAACGGATAAAATTTTATCCTTTTGATTATAAACAATAAATATAAAAAAATAGCTTGAACTTTTTTAAAATATCATTATCCTAATGAGCATATTGGAAAGATCGCTAAGTGGATGACGCGATTTTTGGGCAGCCCAAGATCAAGCTAAGTACCAGACATAGGCAAAAGCAGGAACAATCTCTGCGAGAAAAAGTACCGACCATTGACGGGAAAAATCGTAGATGTGACACCGCCTTGAGGTAAATCCAACACCAGCCGCCGCTAAGGCAGGGTAGAGAGAAGCACAAAACACAATTTAACTTCGATTCTGCGCTCAATGGCGTTCCTCTTCCTATCAAATAGGACGGCAGGGTTGGAGTATCGCTATGTCCGCAACTCTTCAGATTCTCGTTGAACGTTTTAACGGTGCTTTACTGGTTCGTCCTGTTGATGCCGGTGCTGTCATCAACATGGCCAAGCCAAGCGTCTATAACCGTGTGTGTGCTGGCACATTCCCGTTGCCGCTGGTAGAGACCAGCATCGGCAAGATGGTGCGCGTAACCTTTTGAGCGATTATTTTTCGTTCTGACAGATTCTATCGTTTAATCCAAAACGATCAACCAGAAGTCAAATTAACCTACAAGACCAACCACAGGGCAATCATTAGTTAGTAAAAAGACCAAGTGAAGAACAAGACCGCCTCCGGCAGGGCAGGGAATGATTCCCTGCACCCCGTCGAGTGGGAGGGGATGCCTCATTCGCGGCTTCCCCTGCCCCTCAACACTCCCCACCCTATCCCCTGTAGGCTGGTCGAAAGATCCACCCCATATCCTGCAACAAGGTAGGGCAGCATCCGGTTCACCGCTTTAATTGCCTTTTTCGGCGGCGCGGCGCGGCGGCGGGTGGTTTGTCGGTTTTGAGTAGGCAGGTGGTGCGGGGTGTTGAGGGGGCAGGGTAAGTATAAAACGGAATACTGCCTGCGCCTCAAGTAGCTCACAGGAGGGTACAATCTGATTAGAGGGCTAAGGATCTCAGGTGTCAACCAAGCATGCGCAAGATATGAATATGAATTATTTACTTTGGAGAAAAACATGCAATATGCATCAATCACTTTTGCTGTAGCCCTGACAATTTTATTAAGTGGGTGCGCATCAGTTGGAAAAAAAACAAGCAGAATGCGAGAGCAAGTTTACTGCATTTTCCGACATTTATTTATGTACAAAACAAGCTTTTGCAAACAACGACCGCGCACAATCGGATGCGAATTTTAAGTTATACATACTAACGGGGGAGCAACTCGCTGAGTCGGTTAGGCTAAACCGACTAACCGATTTAGAGGCAAAAATTGAATGGCAAAAATTATTCCTTAAACTTCAGAGGGACGAAAGAAATACATCATCTGCAGGATTGGCTGCTGTTGGTGCTGGTTTGCAGCAATATGGTAAAACTATATCTACTCCAGTTGTAACAGCGCCACCCCCTGTTTATACATCACCAAAAACTACTTTATGCCAACCAAATGGAGGTGGTTTTTCTTGTCGAGATCAATAATAGTCAGCTCGGTTGGTGAATTTAAACCCTGAAGAGATAGATGACTGATTTTTTGTACCGAGGCGTAAGTATCGAGCTTTATGAAAAGCTCGATGGTGAGCTTTGCCCTAAAGAACTCGCCCCTTTTGCAAGGCAACCTAAGTGGGGTAGGGCTATCTGGGGCAATTCCGTGTGGGGAGAGTCAGATGTTAACGGTGCAATTGAGCATCAGCTTCATCAGGCCGGCTATCCAACTTCTGGGGTTTCAACAACTTCTCATATTGAAAGGGCTATATTCTATGCCACTCATGCTGGCAGCCTGCAAAGCGGCTATATTTATATCATAGATCGCTCTCGGCTGGTTGAGCATGGAGTAACTGCGCATGTGGTTGCTGAACTGGTTAATATGCCCAGCGTTCCAGAAGATGATGAAGTTATTCTTGTCGCTAGTGACTACTGCGTCATTCCCCAAGCCGTCATTGTTGCCGTAACTAAACTCTGAGGCGCGCTGTCCTTTTGCAGTTGCATACTTTTTTCAATCAACGGTTTTAATTCATCGGCAATGGTAACCATGAAACCACTCCAGATTTTTACCTGATGTCATAATTCTACCTCTTGTTTGTGACTGTGACTTGGATCGCCGAGGAAAAATGCCACTGCAATTTTTCTGTTCTGGGGTTTAGATTGTCGTTAAAAAAAGCCACTGCATTTTTTTAACTCAGTCTTTTGGGGTTAGAAAAAAAAGCCACTGCATTTTTTTTCTCCTTCCTAACCAATCTTTAAATCCTAAACCAATCTTTAAACTCTAATCAAAAACCCTAAATATCTAAACCAAACCTCAATTATTTTTTTGAACAGACCTGACTCCCACAGGGTATTCACTAATCCCTTCAAAGCCACGCATCCATTGGCTTTAACTGTATTCATGACGTATTCATAAATCCCGAATTATGGCTATCAATCACGCGTCAAAGCCTTACAAATCAACGTGAATACAAATGAATTCAAAATCGCCTAAAAAAATCATCAGTCTTTTTCGGTAAAAATTTATAAAAAATCATCAAGAGCCGTGGCTATTTTCCCTAAGTTTTTTTGATAAATCGGTATGGGTTTTTTAAGAAAAATCCCGTTACACAATAACAATACAATAACGCTTGACTTGTTATTTTATAACGTTATTATGTAATGGATATTTACCATCGGAGGCTGAAAATGTTAGATAAAAAAACAGATGATCGTCAGAAGAAATTCCGTGAACAGATGAAGTCGTCGGGGAAGCGCCAGAGGACATTTTTTCTGTCCGATGAAGCCGTCGAGGCGTTAAAAAAACGCAAGATCGACACGGATGCGGCTAACCTGAATCAAGTTCTGGAGGACTTGCTGTTGAGCCTGTCGGGTCAGCCAGCACCCAAGCCGACCGCCACCGTAACGAATGAAATGCTGCTGTCTAAGCTACAAGAGCTATCCACCAAGCAAGATCAATACGGCTTTCTGTTTAGTCAGGCATTCGCTGCTGACAATACGGTAACATCCGCTTGGTCAGCGTCGAGGATGCCCCGTGGTTCGTGGCAATAGATGTGTGCCGCGTTCTGGGCCTCAACGTATCCAAGGGAACATTCATGGCCCTTAACCGCCGCCTTCGCGATAGCATCTGCGGATAGCCTCTTAGCCAGCGCCTCAGGATCATGGGCGTAGTTCAGGGAGGTCTGTATCGCGTAGGCCAGTGACTCCCCCACAAACCCAGTCATGAAGATCATCGCGGAGGTTCTATCGTGATAATGAACGTTCTTCAGGAATTGCTTTGCGTATCCCACAAGGTTGAACGTGCGAAGCTCTGCAATGATCTTTCCTGAGGTGGTGTGCATCCACGGCATTGTTTCGCCTATGTTGTGATCCTGAATGCCATCACGCGTGAACCGCTCAAGAGCCAATGAGAAATCATCGTATGTCTTCCGGTTGTGCTGCTGCCAGCCTTCCCAGTCGATGTGCTGAAGTACGCCCTTCTGGTCAGCGATGGAATGTTCATTGAGGTGTTGCAGGGTTTTCTCAATGTTCTCCTTGCTGAGTCCGTTGTGTACCAGACGCTTACTGAAGGCTTCATCTAACGCCTTCTGCCCCCGCCCTATGTCATACAAGTGTTGGGCGGTCATCTTGGCTGCGAGGTTACGGGTTACGCTGCAATGCTAAAAAGGCATTGAACTCTTCAATAGGCAGCGGTTTACTAAGCCGATGGTCGAAGTTTACAATTTACAGCAATAAAGCTGCCATTCGTGATTTGAAACTATAACGATTTTTTCTGCCATCAGATGAGATTCTTGCTTTTTATTGTATGTTTCCATAATATACAGACATGATTGATTTGACCAAAATATCCAGCTTTGACTGGGATGAAGGAAATGCCCGTAAAAACGAAAAACACGGTGTTTCAATGGCTGAAGCGGAGAAAATATTTTTCAACGAACCACTTTTGCTGCTTGCAGATATAAAACACAGTCAAGGTGAGTCACGCTTTCACGCATTAGGCAAGACTGACGAGGGGCGTACATTACATATTACGTTCACATTACGTAATGCCGGTGAGAAGATTCGGGCGATTTCGGCCAGAGATATGCACAAGAAGGAGCGAATGATTTATGAACAAGCAATTTAAACCCGTTCCGAAATTTGCTAATGAGGCTGAAGAGCAAGCCTTTTGGAGTAAAGCGGATTCAACGGATTATTTGGATTGGACGAAGGCTAGAAAGGTTGTGCTGCCTAATTTGAAGCCGACAACAAAAACGATCTCGCTGCGACTACCCCAGCATCTTCTGGACTCCATTAAAGCCGCTGCGAATTCTCGCGATGTACCTTACCAGTCGCTGATCAAGGTGTGGCTACAAGAGAAGTTGCACACCCACTAATTATTCCTGCATATTTACTGACGCAGCCTGCGCGGTTGCGCCAGTTTCGGTGCGTTCGGCGCATGAGTCTAAATTGTATGAACTAAAAAATTGAATGACGGTTTTCTGACTTGCAATACAGTGTCGCCGTGTGCGACAGCCTCACGGCTTTTGTCCAGCACCACATCGGTTACAAATTCAATCCCGGCTTGCTCCAATACAGCATGGCGGACCTTATTTTGAGGATGTCTATAAAGTCGAAGGTTTGGAACAAACAAAAAATTAGGCCGGATTGCTCCGGCCATTTTAGTTACTGGATTCCGGTTCACGCCGGAATGACACTAGCGTGTCAGCTTGCGCGCATTTCCAGCATCAGATGATTGATGCGTTTGACGAAACCTGCTGGATCGTCGAGTTGACCACCTTCGGCCAGCAACGCCTGATCGAACAACACGGCAGCCCAGTCATCAAAATGCTCAGATTCTGCTTTCAGGCGCACCACGACCGGATGTTGGGGATTGATTTCCAGTATAGGCATTGATTCCGGTATTTTCTGACCCGCGGCCTTCAACATACGCGCCATATTGCCGCTCATGTCATCTTCGTCCGCGACCAGACAGGCCGGCGAGTCGGTCAGACGATGCGTGATCCGCACTTCTTTAACACGACCTGTCAGGCTCGCTTCGATCTTTTCAGTCAGTTCCTTGTGTTCATCGGCTTGCTTGGCTTGTGCTTCTTTTTCGTCTTCGTCTTCCAATGCGCCTAGATCTAAGCCACCCTTGGCAACGGACACTAAAGATTTTTCCTTGAATTCGGTCAATGAACCAACTACCCATTCATCTACACGGGCAGATAACAGCAGCACTTCGATGCCCTTTTTGCGGAACACTTCCAGATGCGGGCTGTTCTTCGCGGCATTGAAAGTGTCGGCGGTGATAAAGTAAATCTTGTCCTGACCTTCCTTCATGCGACCGATGTAGTCGGCGAGTGAAACGATTTCTTCGCTGGTGTCGGTATGCGTGGACGCGAAGCGTAACAGCCCCGCGATACGATCCTTATTGGCGAAATCCTGACCCACGCCCTCCTTGATGACCTGACCGAACTGAGCCCAGAAGGTGGTGTATTTTTCAGCGTCGTTGGCCGCCATGTCTTCGAGCAGACCGATCACCTTCTTGGTGCAGCCTTCGCGGATCGCCTTGATGTCCTTGGATTCTTGAAGAATTTCGCGGGAGACGTTCAGCGGTAGATTGTTCGAATCAACAATACCGCGCACAAAGCGCAAGTAAGACGGTAGCAACTGCTCTGCATCATCCATGATAAAGACGCGTTTCACATACAACTTGATTCCGTGCTGCGCCTTGTGATCCCACATATCGAACGGCGCACGGGCAGGAACATAGAGCAACTGCGTGTATTCCTGACGGCCTTCGACGCGCGCGTGAGTCCATGCCAGCGGATCTTCATAGTCATGGCCGACGTGCTTATAAAACGCCTTGTATTCGTCGTCGCTAATCTCGTTCTTGGACCGCGCCCACAGAGCTGAGGCTTGATTGATCGTTTCGTCTTCGTCGGTGAGGGTCTGCGCGCCGTCCTTCCACTCTTCCTTCTTCATTACGATAGGCTGAACGATATGATCCGAGTACTTGCGGATGATGGAACGAATCTTGTGGCCTGAGAGCAGGTCGTCTTGATCTTCGCGTAAATGCAAGGTAATCGTCGTGCCGCGATGGGCTTTTTCTACCATCTCGATGTCGAACTCGCCGCCGCCATCTGATTCCCAACATACGCCCTGATCGGTATTTTCACCGGCACGGCGTGTGGTCACCACGACTTTATCGGCGACAATAAAGGCGGAATAGAAACCAACGCCAAATTGACCGATTAGACCTGCATCTTTTTGCTGGTCGCCTGAGAGTTTAGAAAAGAATTCGCGTGTACCTGATTTTGCAATAGTGCCCAGATTGTTGATGACTTCGTCGCGGTTCATACCGATGCCGTTGTCACTAATCGTCAGGGTGCGTGCTTCTTTGTCATAACTGAGGGTAATTTGCAGATCCGAGTCGTTTTCGAACATCGTATCGTTGTGCAGCGCCTCGAAGCGCAGCTTGTCGCAGGCATCCGATGCGTTGGAGACTAATTCACGAAGAAAAATTTCGCGATTGGAATATAAGGAATGGATCATCAACTGCAAAAGCTGTTTGACTTCTGTTTGAAAACCCATTGTTTCGCGATTCGTAGTTGCGGTCATGTTCGTCCTTTGTGCGTTTTGAAAGAGTGGTGGATAGATGGAGCAGATTCACAGAATTTCAAGAGCTATAACGCAGACGTTGGGCAAATTCAGCGGCTATGCGCCTCGCGTGGCTTCCAGTCGCGCTTGCTCACGCTCTAGCTCGGCGCGTAATTCTTCTTCAGTGGGCAGTAGCAGTTTGTATTTGCTGGCGAATAACTGCTCGTTACCGTGCAACACAGAATAGCGCACCACCGAGGCATCTTTCTGAGCGCAAAGGATAATCCCGACCGTCGAATTGTCATCCGGTGCGCGTTTGAGGTCGTCGTACATGCGCACATACATGTCCATCTGGCCTATGTCCTGATGGGTCAACTCTCCGCGTTTGAGATCGAAGATGACAAAGCATTTGAGCAGGTAGTTCTAGAACACCAGGTCAATGTAGAAGTCACGACTTTCGGTGCTGATACGCTGCTGGCGGGCGACAAAGGCAAATCCCTTGCCCAATTCCAGCAGAAAGCCCTGCAACTGATTCATCAGTGCTTGTTCCAAGTCGCTTTCCAGCACCGTACCCGCGTTGGGCAAGCCGAGGAACTCCAGCAAGACTGGATCTCGTACGAATTCGCGAGGGCTGTTGGCAATCGCTTGAAGGTTCACTGAGGCTTCATTTTCGACTGCTGCGCGATCTTGGCTGGACAGCAGGCGCTCGTAATATAGCGTGCCGATCTGCCGTTCCAGCGCCCGCGTCGTCCAATTCTGCGTAGCGGTCTCGTTCATATACCAGCGTCGTGCGGCGTCATTTTCGATGCGTAGTAAGGTGCGGTAATGCGTCCAGTTCAATTCGTGACGCAGTGCGTCACACATTGGGAATGCTTGATAGAAGAGGCGCATATACCGTAAATTGGAAGCGTCAAAGCCCTTGCCAAATTCCGTAGTGAGCGATTTTGCCAGTTCGGGTAACAGCAATAGTACAAACCAGCATTGCCAGTCAATTGAGGATCAAGTTTCATTGCAAAATTCCCAACGTAGAGTTATGTCGTTGAATTGTTGGCACTGCCGTTTGATCAATTGGCTTTGGTGAATTTTCCACTGAATTCAATCAGTTGTTCGAGCTTCGCTTTCGCCGAGCCATTGGCAATCACGTCAGATGCGCGGGCGATACCGTCGGCCAGTGTCGGGCTCAGGCCCGCCACGTAAATCGCGGCCCCCGCGTTCAATTGCACGATGTCGCGGGGTGCGCCGGCTTTGTTGTCCAATACGCCGGTAAGCATCGCGCAGGCCTCCTCAGAATTCGCCACGCGCAGCAAATCGTTGGAGGCGCAGTTTAGGCCGAATTGCACCGGATTAACGGTGTATTCACTGATTTCGCCGTCCTTCAGTTCTGCAATATAACTGTCAGTGTTAATGGAGATTTCATCCATGCCATCTGCACCGTGTACCACCAGCACGTGGCAACTGCCCAGACGTTGTAGCACGCGTGCCATGATGCCGACCAGATCCGGATGGAATACGCCCAGCACCTGATTGTCTGCGCCTGCCGGATTGGTGAGCGGCCCCAGTACGTTGAACATCGTGCGCACACCCAATTCACGCCGCACCGGCGCTGCATATTTCATTGCACCGTGGAAATTGGGGGCAAACATAAAACCTATGCCTATCGTGTCTACGCACAGGGCGACTTGTTCTGGGGTTAAGTTGATATTGATCCCCAGTTTTTCCAGTACGTCCGCACTGCCACAGGTCGACGAGACGGAGCGTCCTCCATGTTTGGCGACACGCGCTCCCGCTGCAGCGGCTACAAATGCGCTGGCAGTTGAAACATTGAAAGTTTGAATGCCATCACCCCCTGTGCCGCAGGTGTCGATCAGATTTTGACGGTTAGTTACGGGTACTTTGGTTGCAAATTCACGCATTACAAAAGCCGCAGCCGATATTTCACCTACGGTTTCCTTTTTGACGCGCAGGCCGACTAGAATCCCTGCTATTTGAGCGGCTGAAACTTCACCGCTCATAATCTGGCGCATCAATGACAGCATTTCATCATAAAAAATTTCTCGCTGTTCGATCAGTCGGGTTAGGGCTTGTTGGGGGGAAATCATGCTTTGCCTTCCAGAAAGTTTTTCAACATGTCATGGCCGTGTTCAGTGAGTATGGATTCAGGATGGAACTGCACGCCGTGAACTGCAAGATGCTTGTGGCGTACGCCCATAATTTCTCCGTCATCCGTCCAGGCGGTGATTTCCAGGCAGTCCGGTAGACTTGCGCGTTCGATTACCAGTGAGTGGTAGCGTGTCGCAATAAACGGATTGGGCAGGCCTGTGAAGACACTGTTGCTGTGATGATGGATCATTGAGGTCTTGCCGTGCATGAGTTGCTTGGCGTGGATGATGCGACCGCCAAAAGCCTGTCCTATGCTCTGGTGTCCGAGACAGACGCCCAGAACAGGGATTTTTCCGGCAAAGTATTTGATGGCTTCGACCGAAATACCCGCTTCATTTGGTGTGCAGGGGCCGGGGGATACCACGATATGCTCAGGATTCAGAGCTTGGATTTGTTCTATCGTGATTTCGTCGTTGCGCTGTACTTCCACTTCTGCACCCAGTTCACTGAAATACTGTACCAGGTTGTAGGTAAAAGAGTCGTAATTGTCTATCATCAGCAGCATATTGACTGTATCCATTTGATTATAAAAGAGTGGCTGCCTTCAATCTGCTAATGATACCCCCAAGGATACCCCCAATTTCATTTCCTGTTCTTTAGGTGTCATTGAGTAAATAGGGGTTTAACGAACCCTATGCATTAGATCAACATGCCAACCTCGCTATTATCGCACTGTGCAAGGTGCCTTGGAAGATAACAGCAGATTAGCCAATACCGTTTCGTGCAAAGGTAACTATTTTTTCTATTTCTGTCGTTGCTACAATTTCCCGTGCCGAATCCCTGTCAAAGTGAGCAGGGACGCCATTATCCACCCACCACCTTCAGGTGGGACATTATCGCAAGCTAAGTCAAATTCAGCAATCGTAGCCGCCAGACGATCAGCATAAGCCTGCCGCTCCACCCAGTCATCAAAAATTACTGGCAAATCTGCATGAAATACGTGCAGCTTGGCACAGTGGGTGGGATTGAACGAATCATCAAATTAAGCACTTCGCGGTCAACCCAGACAGGGGCGAGGCATGATACTAAGCCGCCATAGATGCGGGATTACGTCCAATATGTTGGCATGATACTTCGTGTCCCATCATTAAAAGCATGATAGGTGTCCAGTTCAGGTTAATTCTGTGCGTAGCATGATCCTAGGTCGCAGAGTTTACCTCAACTCATAGGCTGAAGGTTCGAGCAGAAATTTTAACTTGCCTAGTAGCTTGTTTATGAAAGTTTTTTTGTGCTGATAATAAAGATGGGTTTCTGTCAGTTGGCCGCCCAGCAACTGTTTGAAATGGTAGGAGGATACCCCCAGTTCAATTTGCTGATAACCCTCGCGCGTACAGAACTCGATAGATCGCAGACAGATTACGTAATACAGTCCGTATTGCTGGTTACGCTGATAATCCATGCCAATGTAGGAAAAGGTGGCTTTCTTGTTTTTGCCGATAATTTGAACAAAGCCTATGAGTGTGTCCGCCTCAAAAAATAGTAGGTATTGGCTCAATGTTGCGGTGTGACGAAAGTAATCGGCGGTCAGTCGTTCAAAGCGTGTAGGTGCGTGATGGTAGGTGTTTAGATAAAGTTCATATATCGGAAGTACGAGCGATTCGGGTAATTGCTTATATAATTCAACGCGCAGCGTTTGGGCTTTTTCGAGTTTGTGGCGAAAATCGGTGCGCCTATGACCATCCAGTTGAGTATAGTAATCGCCTTTAATCGTCAGGATTGAAACCGGCCATCCGCGCGCGCAGTTAAATCCGTCAAGTGGCAATGTGTTAGGAAAACCTTTGTAGGCAATTAACGGGGCTTTTTTCGTGAGAGTTGCATTGACCAGCGCGAGAATTTCAGCGGAAATTTCGCCCTCTATCAGGCCAAAATCGGTCGAAGGATGTCCGATACAAACATAGCGGAACTTAATCCAGGATAGTGACTTTTTCAGTAATCCATCGGGCAGAAGTGTCGTGAGGCTAAAGGTGCCGGTAAAAAAAGGCACCACTGTCACGCGCAGTGCATCTCTTGAAATAGACAGGTAGCCGCACTTAAAACCGTTGATGCCAGAGGCCAAAAATGCCTTGTGAAAAGCAGCCCCTTCCGGCTCGTTTTGCAGAAAATCATCGGGTGGCGTATCCAGTTCAATGAGGGAAAGTGCGCCCAAGAGATTAGCCTGCGTTAACCATTTGTAAAATATTGAATGCGACGGCTTCAGCAACTTCAATACCATCTACTGCCGCTGATAAAATTCCGCCTGCATACCCTGCGCCTTCACCGCTTGGATAGAGTCCACGAGTGTTGATACTTTGCAAATCATCGTTATTGCGTTTGATGCGTATCGGCGAGGAGGTGCGCGTCTCAACGCCAGTCAGCACGGCATCCCCCAGATCGAAGCCTTTGATTTGTTTGGCAAAAGCAGGGATCGCTTCTCTGATCGCGGCAATGGCGTAATCGGGCAGTGCGGTGGCCAGATCAGTCAGATGCACGCCGGGCGTATAGGAAGGTTGCACCTCGCCAAATTTAGTCGAAGCACGGCCTGCCAGAAAATCGCCGACCAATTGGCCGGGCGCCTGATAGGTTTCGCCGCCCAGTTCATAGGCTTTTGATTCCCAGCGCCGCTGGAATTCGACGCCGGCTAACGGATCGCCGGGGAAATCTTGTTCGTGCGTGATGCCCACCACGATACCGGCATTGGCATTGCGCTCGTTGCGTGAATACTGGCTCATGCCGTTAGTGACTACGCGCCCGACTTCGGAAGTGGCCGCGACCACGGTGCCGCCCGGACACATGCAGAAACTGTACACGGAACGGCCATTGCTGGCGTGATGCACCAGTTTGTAATCCGCCGCACCGAGCAATTCATTGCCGGCATTCTTGCCAAAGCGCGCCGCATCAATCAAGGATTGCGGATGTTCGATACGAAAGCCGATGGAAAAGGGTTTCGCTTCGATGTAGATGCCTCGTTTGTGTATCATCTCGAAGGTGTCGCGGGCACTGTGGCCGACGGCCAGCACCAGATGTGACGTCGGTATGCGTTCGCCCGTCGCTAAACAGACCCCCGTAACCTGACCGTTTTCGATCTCGATGTCATCCACGCGACTGCTAAAACGAATCTCGCCGCCCAATGACAGTATCGTTGCGCGCATTTTTTCCACCATGCCGACCAGTTTGAACGTGCCGATATGCGGATGGCTTTCATACAAAATTTCCGCTGGTGCGCCTGCCTTGACGAATTCTTCCAGCACCTTGCGAGTCAGATAACGCGGGTCTTTTATCTGGCTATACAGTTTTCCGTCGGAGAAGGTTCCCGCGCCGCCTTCACCGAATTGCACATTGGATTCTGGATTGAGTACGCCTTGTCGCCATAAGCCAAATGTGTCTTTCGTGCGCTCGCGAACCGCTTTACCGCGCTCAAGGATGAGCGGACGAAAACCCATTTGCGCTAGCAACAGGCCAGCGAACAAACCAGCCGGTCCCATGCCGATTACGACCGGTCTTGCGGATAAACCGGCCGGTGCCTGCGCGACAAAATGATAGCTGGTGTCAGGCGCGATTCGAATGTGCTGATCGTTTTTGTATCGTTCAAGTATCGCCGCTTCGTTGCAGACTTCAGCCAGCAGCGTATAGGTGAACAGAATGGCATGGACACGGCGTGCATCCACCCCGCGCTTGAACACGCTGTGACGGATTAAATCCGCCTCGGCAATACCGAGGCGCTTGAGTATCGCAGCCTTGATTTCTCCATCGGCATGGCTGATGGGCAGTTTTATTTCGGTTAAACGTATCATATTTTTAAATTTTGCTATGGAAGAAGAGCGCAACGGCAGCCGCCGAATGCATCTATGTAATTTGGAGGCGGATTCAACATGCTACGTGGGTTCTTGTTCCGGAAAAGAAGCACGTAGTCTCTCAATGAGTTGTTGCACCTCGTGGCGTTTTGAGAACTTGGTAATTGCCTTGATATTTAGTTTTTCTACTTCCAGCATTAACCCCAAGGCATGCAGCTCACGGATAATTAGTGCGTACTTAAAACCACGCTCATTAGTTTCGCGTAAATTATCCAACATCGCGTTAGCCATCATCCGCAATACCCGTTTTGCCTTGGACATACATGACTGCGAGGTTGAATTGAGCTTCTGCATTACCTTGATTTGCTGATTTCACAAGCCAAGGAGATGCCATTGCCCATCCTATGTAGC
>CAIOSY010000027.1 GCA_903861075.1 uncultured Nitrosomonadales bacterium | reverse complement strand
GGAACGAGCAGACTCGAACTGCTGACCCCTTGGATGTCGACCAAGTGCTCTAACCAACTGAGCTACGCTCCTTTTGAAGAGCGCGAATTATAGCAAAAGCAGGATTAAATTTCAATACTATTCTGACGAGCCCCTATAACCACCCGACGCAAGGTTATCAAAACGCGTGTACTCACCCCTAAAAGCAAGCGCAACCGTACCAATTGGTCCGTTACGCTGCTTACCAATAATGATTTCCGCAATCCCCTTTTCGGATGTGTCTTTGTTATAAACCTCGTCTCGATAGATAAACAAAATCAAATCCGCATCCTGCTCAATTGCGCCTGATTCACGCAAATCCGACATAACCGGCCGCTTATTCGGACGCTGCTCCAAACTACGATTGAGCTGCGAAAGCGCGACAACCGGACATTGCAACTCTTTGGCTAACCCTTTAAGCCCGCGTGAAATTTCCGAAATCTCCGTTGCACGATTTTCACTCGCTTTACCCGCATTAGAACTCATCAATTGCAAGTAATCGACCACGATCAATCCCAACTGCCCATGCTGTCGATGTAACCGTCGCGCACGCGCACGTAAATCCAGCGAGGATAAAGCAGCGGATTCGTCGATAAACAAAGGGGCATCATTAAGCTTGCCCAATGCATGCGTTAATCTCCCCCAATCATCGTCCTGCAACTTGCCTGAACGTAAATCATGCTGATTGAGTTTGCCAACAGAGCCCAACATACGCATCGCTAATTGCGCCGCACCCATTTCCATACTGAAAATAGCAACAGGCAACTTGCTGTCCAACGCAATATTTTCAGCAATATTGATTGAAAACGCCGTTTTACCCATACTCGGACGACCGGCCACAATCACCAAATCCCCCGGCTGCAAACCCGAAGTCATTTTATCCAGATCAGCGAAACCGGTCGGCGTACCCGTCACATCACTGGTATTTTCACGACCATATAAAGTCTCTATGCGCTCAACCACCTGAGTAAGCAAAGGGGGCATAGACATAAAACCCTGCTTACCTTTAGATCCGGCCTCAGCAATCTCGAATACCTTACCCTCCGCTTCATCGAGTAACTGTGCTGCATCCCGTCCGGTTGGATTGTAGGCACTGGCAGCAATATCCGTCCCTACTTCGACCAACTTACGCATAATGGAACGCTCACGAACAATTTCACCATAACGGCGAATATTAGCCGCCGATGGTACATTTTGCACCAAGCTTCCTAAGTAAGACAAACCGCCTGCCTTATCCAGCTCGGCACTATTTTCCAGCGCTTCGGCAACGGTAATCACATCGACAGGTTTTGCCTGTTCACTCATGCGCACAATATGACGATAAATCAATCGATGTTCACGACGATAAAAATCGTCTTCACTAATAAGATCGGCGATTTTATCCAGCGCTGTCGCTTCAAGCATCAAACCACCCAGTACCGACTGCTCAGCCTCTATCGAGTGAGGGGGCAGTTTAATCTGATCGATTTGTGCATCTGAGTTGGAAAAGTTTTGCATGATAGGAACCTAAAATAACAGCCTCACGGCGAAATACGAAGCAGTCGGTATAATACCGAAACACGATAAAATCAATGAAGCGAACAACACTTTCTGCATCAATAAAACGCTATTTTACTCTGCGATACGGGAGATTCTGGAAATAAAAAAAGGACTGTTGCCAGTCCTTTTTTTAGATTGCCTGGCTTACGCTACGCTTAGTGCTCGCCAACCACTGTAACAGTGATATCAGTCGTTACATCCGTATGCAAATGAATGCTTACAGCGTAATCGCCAACTGCTTTCAGATGACCTTCAGCCATACGAACTTGAGCCTTATCGATTTCGAAACCTAAAGCTACCAACGCATCTGCGATGTCAGCATTGGTGACCGAACCGAACAAGCGACCATCCACACCTGATTTTTGCGAGATCGTTACAACAGTACCTGCCAGTTTTTCGGCACGTGCTTGCGCATCAGCCAACTTAGCAGCATCAGCAGCAACGATTTCTGCGCGACGCAATTCAAACTCAGCCATATTAGCTGTCGTTGCGCGCTTAGCTTTACCTTGTGGAATCAAGAAGTTACGTGCATAACCATTCTTAACATTAACCACATCACCTAATTGACCCAGCTTGGTCACTTTTTCCATCAGAATTATTTGCATACGATACTCCTAGTGCAAATCAGTGTAAGGAAGCAAAGCGAGAAAACGCGCGCGCTTCACAGCCGTACTCAATTGACGCTGGTAGCGTGTCTTGGTGCCTGTGATACGTGCTGGAATCAGCTTGCCATTTTCAGAAATGAATTCTTTCAGAATATTCACATCTTTGTAATCTACTTCTGCGATTTTCTCTACTGTAAAGCGGCAGAATTTGCGACGCTTGAACAGATTGTTGCGAGAAAAACGCTTTTTCTTGTCATCGGTACTTTTGCCTGATGGACGCGCCATGATAATCCCTTCACCAAATATTGATAAGCATAATCGACAGTCTAAAAGACTCCCGAGATGCGACTAGATTTAAGCTTCCACGCTTTCATCTGTAGCCTGAACAACCTCTTCAGTCAGCACTGAACGGGATTTTTCTTCCTTCATCATTGCCGATGGAACAGAGACAGCCGTTTTAGTTTTAACGGTCAAATGACGCAATACTGCATCATTGAAGCGGAACGCGTGTTCCAGCTCATCCAATGTTTCCTGGTTGCACTCGATATTCATCAACACATAATGTGCTTTGTGAATTTTCTGGATAGCGTAAGCCAATTGGCGACGACCCCAATCTTCCAGACGATGGATTTGACCACCCTTTGCAGTCACTAACGTGCGATAACGCTCGATCATTGCAGGCACTTGCTCGCTTTGATCAGGATGCACGATAAACACGATTTCGTAATGTCGCATTACATCTCCTTGTGGTTATAAAAGCCCCCCGCCATGCGTGACAGTGGAGCAAGGCTGATAGGCCGAACACCGGCCCAACAGGGGCGCGAATTATATCGGAACAGCAAAATTAGTCAACAGATATTAAGAAAATCAACAAGATGAAGCAAAGAGAGGTTTTACCCGCACCCTCTACTGCTCTTCCAGCAAATCGAGCTTACCGGCCAGCCACTTGGTCGTCGTTGCCTGTATCATGATAGTCATCAAAATAGCGATGAAGGTTACCGATGCGATGATTTGAGCCCCCGGCGCCTTCATACCCACCAGCATCCCGGCCAGCGCCCCCGGAATAACCCCGGTTTCACGTGTCCAGCACATAAATAAAAGTTCTTTAACCGTCCACTTTGCGCGCCGATCCGGCAGGGCACAGACGAACACCGTCACGGGCCGCGCGAGCAGCATAAACACCACCACTACCGCGACACCCGCAAATAAATATTGATTTATCAAGCTAAAATCGACCTGCGTTCCGAGCAAAATAAAAATAAACATGCGCATAATCAATGCAGTGGTCATCACAAAATCGTCAAGCTGATGACGCTCAACCCTCGAACGACAAAACCCCAGAGACTCTACATTTCCTAACATAATCCCAAAAACGAAGACAGCCATAAACCCACTCGACTGCAAACCATCCGCACTCATATATGCACCTATCACTGCCATCAAGGTGACGACAGGTGCAAATTCAGCCAGAAAACCAAAACGCTCATGCGCAATCAACACCGCCGCGCAATAACCCAAGCCCCCACCGATGACAATTCCCAGTAGCGATTGTTTTAACAAATCAGTCAACGCATGAACGGGAGAAAACCCTCCCCCCCCCATCGCCACCCCCAGCACGGCAAAAACAACAATCGCGCCCATCGCATCATTAAAAGCCGATTCAGTCATCACCGTCTGAGCTACTCGTTCTCGAATATGCACCTGCTTAAAGACCGGAACTAACGTCGCCGGATCCGTCGATGCCAGCACAGCACCCAACAGCATGGCGACAATAAATGGCAGACCCAGAAAATAATAGGCTGCGATGCCGGTGATAGCGGCAGTAATCACCACACCCAAGGTCGCCAGCACCACCACGGTGATCCATACCTCTTTGAGCACACGCAACTTGATCGAAGCGCCCCCATCAAAAAGAATATAGCTTGATCCGAAAATCAGTATCATCTGGTTGACAGCTGAATCCGCCTTAATATCTACCAAGCCCAACAAACCAGGGCCGACCAACATCCCTACCAGAAGAAAAACCACCACATCAGGCACCCGAACCAGACGCGCTAACAAACCGGAAAACACACCAAAACCTAAAATAATACCTAATAGCAACAATGCGTGCTTGGCCTGTTCCAAAGACGCTGACGATTCCATATCATTCCTTAATTTTAGACATCTCTACTAAAGACCGGCGCGTATCACGAGCTTTACAACAATACCGAGCCAAAACACCGCCACTCCCAACACCGTCAGCAGCATACGCAACTTTTTTCGTTGTGACTTAGCCTGACCCGGTAGATTTACAATTCTCAGCGATGGCAATAAACTCATCTTCAATGGCAAGAAATGCGTCTAAAACATCAGGATCAAAATGGCTACCGCGCCCCTTGAGCATGATCGTTTTAGATTCTTCATAAGATAGCATTAACTTGTAAGAACGTTGACTAACAAGCGCATCGTACACATCGGCAACCGCCATTAAACGCGCCGAAATCGGGATCTCATCCCCTGCCAAACCTTGTGGATAACCACTACCATCCCATTTCTCCTGGTGGCTATAGGCAATTTGTTTAGCAAAAACAAGAAAGGGAACGTGCTGCCCTAATTGTTGTTCAGCATATTCCATCGCCTTTTTACCCAGGGCAGGGTGCGTTTTCATAATCTCAAATTCTTCAGCACTCAACGGGCCCGGCTTCAATAAAATGCGATCGGGTATCCCTACCTTACCGATGTCATGCAAGGGAGCCGACTTAAATATCATGTTGATATTACTCGGCGTAAGTTCCGCTGCAAAACGCGGATGATCGGATAATGCCACTGCCAGCGCTTTAACAAAATGCTGAGTTCTACGAATATGATTTCCCGTTTCACCATCCCGCGTTTCAGCCAATGAAGTCATGGCAAAAATCGTCACGTCATGCGCCAACTCGATCTCCTGCGTGCGCTTCAAGACCTCGCTGGTTAATAGCACGTTATTGTCTTCCATAAAATCAACATGCAACTTCATTTTTAAATGGAGCTTAACCCGTGCTTGCAAAATCGGGCCGCTAATAGGTTTGGAAATATAATCAACCGCGCCCAGCTCAAAACCCAACTGCTCATCAAATTCAGAACTCATTGCGGTTAGAAAAACGACGGGGATGTCGCGGGTAAAAGGATTTTCTTTAAGTTTTCGACAAACATCCAACCCATTGATATCGGGCATCATAATATCGAGCAGAATAAGATCCGGGCGCGGCATAGCACTTGCCAGACTCAAGCCCTTTAAGCCGCAATTACTGGCCTTAAGACGATAACTATGCCTGAGCAACCCATTCACAATAGCCAAAATTTCAGGACTATCGTCGATCACCAAAATAGTTTGCTTTGGCATCTCTGATACCTCTGCACGCCACTCACTCATACATTCACCTATCCGATATACGCGCCGCAAGCAAATTTCGCGCCTCGTCCAAATCAAAAACACGCACGGCACGTTCAATACGAGCGAGTCGCTCCACTGTTAGCACTTGTCCCAACACAGCCATACTTTCTTCTATATATCTTAATACATCTGGATCGCTGTCCGTTAGCAATCGTTCCAACTCAGCAATCGCAGCATTTCCCAGCAAAGGATCATTTATGAGGGGCGACTCAAGCACGGCTGGCAATTTCGATACAAGATCATGAATAATTTTTTCTAATTCAGAAGATAACAGATCAAACTGCACTGTCAAACCTGCGCCCGACTGACGCGCCTTCATCGCCTGCTCCAGTTTTTCCGCAGATGATGAGAGCGACATCGCACCAATGCTAGCAGACACCCCTTTCAAGGTATGCGCTAACCGCTGCGCCGTCTCAAAATCTCCTACGTCAAATGCATCTCGCATCGCAGTCATTGCAACTTTTTGACTCTGGCAAAATTTCCGTGCGGTACTTAAATATAAATCAACTCGCCCCAACATGCGCCTTAACGCAGGCGCAAACTCAATTCCCGCCACATCCAGGATAAACTCGTCTGGTGATTTTTGTGGGTGGCGCGCAGGAATCCACTTAATCAAAGCTTGCCATAGCAGTTCCGGCTCGATAGGCTTAGTCAAAAACCCATTCATTCCTGCACCTATACAAAGGAGGCGATCATCCTCCATCGCATTCGCTGTCATCGCCAGCACAGGCAATGTTGCCAAACCGGGAATCTGACGCAGTTGTCTCGTCGCCTCCAAGCCATCCATGACAGGCATTTGCATATCCATTAACACCAGGTCGTAGCGGTGCGTTTGCAAACAGGCCAGGGCAATCTGACCATTTTCAGCCAGATCGACGACAAACCCGGCTTGATGCAAGACTTCCATCGCAACCTCCTGGTTAATTTCATTATCCTCAACCAGCAGCAAACGCGCACCGACAATATTCTTTAATGCATCACTTGCCAGATTCTCAGAGGAAAAACGTGCTTCCTCCCCCATACTAGGATGAAGCACGCGCATCGTCATATCAAACAAAGTTGACGCGCCCACAGGCTTGACCAACACCTCGCAGACACCTGCAGATTCTGCCTGAGAATATACCTCTTCACGTCCGTATGCAGTCACCATTAACAATTTGGGGGGTTGGGACAAGGCAAGCAATTTGATTTTTTGTGCGGCAACAATACCATTCATAGTCGGCATTTGCCAATCCATGAACACCAGCTCATAGGAATGATGAAGCCGATCTGCCGTTTTAACAGCCTCAATCGCCTCCTTACCCGATGTCACGACATCGACATCAAAACGCATACTAACGAGCATCTCTTTTATCACTTCGCGCGCCGTATCATTATCATCAACCACCAATACGTGACAACCGCCCATCACCTCTGACGGGACTGTGCGTGCGACATGCGTATGATCTATGCCTAATCTCGCAGAAAACCAAAAGGTACTTCCTGCCCCCAGTGTACTTTCCACACCAACCTCGCCCCCCATCTGAGCCGCTAAATTTTTGGAAATCGCCAATCCCAAGCCCGTGCCTCCATATTGACGGGTGATAGAAGTATCTGATTGAGAAAAAGCCGTAAATAATCGTGATTGTTGCTCGACACTCAGCCCAATACCTGTATCACGTACTGAAAAGTTTAACAAAACACTATCATCACTACGCTCGACCACACTCACCTTAATACACACCTCCCCCTCCAGGGTAAATTTGATTGCATTGGAAACGTAGTTAACCAAAGTCTGTACCAAACGTAACGGGTCACCAATGAGTGCAGTGGGCACATCATGATGAACATCTAATATCAGCTCCAAGCCTTTTTCATGAGCCTTACTGGAAATTAAATCGATCGCATTAGCAAGGACAGTCTCCAATTCAAACCGCACCCTCTCTATTGTCAACATACCCGCCTCGATCTTAGAAAAATCGAGTATATCGTTAATTAAACCGAGCAAATGTTGACTGGACTGTTGAATTTTATTGAGGTATTCACTTTGCCGCACTGTAAGATCAGTCTTCTTCACCAGATACGTCAATCCCATAATCGCGTTCATCGGCGTACGAATTTCATGGCTCATATTAGCCAGAAACTGACTCTTAATCCTCGCCTCAACCTCAGCAGATTGCTGAGCTTTTAATTGCAAACCGGCCTGAAGCTGATGTTGCTTGCATTTCATCAGCGTACGCCAATTAAACAAATACGTTAAAAACACCATCAACAAAGGCAACAAATATAGCGGCCAGTAAGTATTTCCAAATTGACTATTATCAGCATCAATAAAGGACTGCGCAGGCACTATCGTTACCAGAAATGTCCGACCTGCAAAATCCAGTCCTTTTTTAGACTGTAAATAGCCATACGCTCGTCTATCACTTACGACACCAGACGAACTGTAATACACGCCCTGATTACCACCTGTTGTCATATCCGCTATGCTGATTTGCAATTTAGCCGCATTAAAGGATTTTGTTAACACATCGCCAAAAAAGGTGCGCATTTTAAAGACTGCCAGCACGTAGCCATCCAAATTAAGACGACGTGTTGCCAGCGTGTCATGCTGACGCCCGTTTTTGTAATGGGGCATAAAAACCAAAGCTCCTTTTTCCCCCTGCGCTAAATCAACCGGTTCAGTAATGGAAATATTTCCTGTATCCCGTGCCAACTCTAAGGCGTGTCGACGCATTGATTCAGAAGCAAGATCATAACCCCGCGCACGCTCGTTACCCGTCAAGGGAGAAATATAATGAACTGGAAAATATTCAGCCCTGTCTGATGCAGCAACCATCTCCCCATTACGTTTTTCCTTGATTTTAATGTCCCCGTGTTCGAAAGCGTTGCGCTGACTACGGCTGACTCTAGGAATCCATTCATAAGCCTGAATATGCGCTTCATGAGAAAACAACTCGGCGTAGGTAGAAAACTCACTCGAAGATACATGATCACGTACCTCATACAATTGATGAATTCCCTTGAGCACTTCCGTCGTTTTTTGCAAGGAATTATCAATCAGCATCAATTCTTTATCCACCTCATGTTCAAATGAATCCAACAAATGTTCACGAAAGGAAGAACTCATCCAGACATAAATGGCAATGCTAATAATAATTGCCAAGACGATGGACAAAGTCGTGTAGATAATCAAGGTATGGTAAGCGGACTTCAAATCAGCGTCGGCCGAATACTCTTTAAAAAAGGGACTGCGACTCATAACAGATAACAGACCACTTCCTAGGAACCAAACGCACGCAGTTAAGGCAATAAGAGAAACGATACTATCGCTGTCAATAAACAACCCGGATCTACTACAAAAGTTAGCCGCATGAATCTTCATCGCCTGCATCGCAGTGTAGTGCATCCCTGAAACTGCGCACCCCATCAGCAATGCGCTCAAAAGCGTGCGCTGTAAAGTTGAACGTACGATGCGATGCCCTAAACGTAAAATGAGCAATGCGCTCCACGAAGCCAGCACGGCAATCGCAACCGAGACAATAACAACGGGAAAATCATAATCTATCGGTATGGATAAGCGCATTGCACTGATACCGATATAGTGCATCAGGCTAATGGCAGCGCCCATCATCAACCCGCCAACAAAAACACTCAGGACGTTAAGATGTTTCTTTTGTAATAACAGGAAGGCAATTAAAGAGGCGACCAGGGCGAAAGCAAATGAAATCAAAATGAGCTGAGGGTCGTAATAAATATCAATCGGCAAACGATAAGCCAGCATACCAATAAAATGCATGGACCAAATCGATATGCTCAGTGAGGTAGCGCTGATAATCGACCAAAATATCGACATGCGGCGATCCGACTGGTTAATGGACTCCGACTGCATCACCGTGATTAGCGAACCGATCACGGCAATCAAGACCGAGATAAAAATTAGCCAGCCATTCCACTCATGCTGCATACAATCCCCTTATATTAACGTCAAAGCAACCCGGCTTAGAACGTCCTCGATCAAATCTGCGCTTTTAGTTTACACCAGATGTACAAAGGGTAACAATTTACTCTGACAGGTAGCCGAACAGTTGACATGCCAGCCCTATAGACCGACCGGAAAAGCGTAAATAGCCCGGGTTTATAAAGCGGAAATAGCCTGTTTACTGCGCATAGCCAAAGGCAATAATTTGGCGACGCATGGGGCCTGCCGTATCACATCGCGCCAAAAATTTTCGCGTCTCTCTCAAATTTTAGCTGTCGATACGGGTCAGGCACCCTGAATTTCTGCCAGCAAGGTTCTGACAGGGGTGGGAATCGCGGAAGACAAAGCCTCGCTCACTTTCATCCATACTGCCTTCTGTAGCTGCCGTGGCTTCTGTGTCAGGGCTAAGTGCACAGGTGAAATCTGTAATTTAAAATGCGTAAACGTATGGGTAAGTCTGGCAAGCTGTATCACCCCATTCACATCCAGCGCATTATTTTGCACATAGTCATCGATCTCAGACTGACCTTCATCAAGCTGAGGCAGACACCACATCCCTCCCCAGATACCGGATGAAGTACGCTTTTCCAATAACACATCGCCCCCATGCATCACCAACAAAAAAGTCGAAAACCGCTCAGGTACGGCTTTGCGTATCCGCGGCGTGGGCAATTCCGCGACCCGACCAGACTGATAGGCCACACAGTCCTTTTGCACAGGACAGACAACGCATTTGGGACGGGAACGAGTACAAAGTGTTGCGCCCATATCCATTAAAGCCTGCGTGTAACATCCCACATCGACATCGGGTAAAAGTAACTCGGCACGTTCCCAAAGCAAAGACTCGACCGATTTAATCGCGGGTGAGCCACTGATACCACAATAACGAGCCAGCACCCGCTTAACATTACCATCTAAAATGGCATAGCGCATCTGGTAGGCCTGGGCACAAATTGCGGCAGCAGTCGTTCTCCCAACCCCGGGCAATGCAAGTATTTGCTCAAACTGACACGGAAATTGACCGTCATGCAAATCCACCACTCGCCTCGCTGCGCGATGCAAATTACGTCCGCGCGCGTAATAGCCCAGGCCGCTCCAATACGCCAACACCTGCTCTTCGCTGGCAAGTGCCAAATCAGCAACGGTTGGAAAGGCCTCAACAAAGCGCAGATAGTAAGGAATAACAGTAACAACTTGGGTTTGTTGCAACATGACTTCCGATAACCACACGTGATACGCCCCGGCGCCTTGCCAGGGCAAACCGTGACGTCCATGCTCGCGCTGCCATCGAATCAATGAAGAAGAGAAACTGTGCATAAGGGTTAGAAAAGCGAATTAGGTAACAAGAGCGGTGATCTGGCATTTTCGCCGCATTCTACCTGAACAAGCTCAGGCTACCTTCCTCTTCCCGGTTAAACTTTAAAACCACAATTCACACTGCCAGGTTCACAGGGAACCCAGTGCAAACTGGAGCTGTGACTTTAAATCACCTTAGAGTAGCGCGCATGTTCGGTACGAGTACGCAAGTATTTATCAAACACCATGCAAATATTACGTATCAACATACGCCCTTTTGGCGTGACACTAATCCATTCTGCTGATATTTCCAACAAACCTTCCCGCTCATATTCGCGCAATTCTTCCATTTCAACAGAAAAATAACTGTCAAAATCGATCAGATAGGCAATATTGAACGATGCTTTGGAAAGTTCGAAATGACACATCAGCGCTTGAATAATGGCGCGACGCACCAAATCATCGGCATTAAGCTCCATGCCACGCATGATAGGCAATTGATCCCGATCCAGCGCATCATAATAATTTTCAAGGTCGCGGTAATTCTGGCTATACGTTGGACCTATCTTCCCGATCGCACTCACGCCCAACGCCACTAAATCACAATCGGAATGCGTTGAATACCCCTGAAAATTACGATGCAACCTTCCCTGACGCTGAGCCACAGCCAACTCATCTTCCGGTTTGGCAAAATGATCCATGCCGATATATACATAGCCTGCGCCGGTCAACTTTCGACCCGTCATACCCAGAATATCCAGCTTTACTTGCGGGCTAGGCAAATCCGCCTCATGAATACGGCGCTGAGGCTTAAACAAGGTCGGCATATGCGCGTAGTTGTAAATAGACAAGCGATCAGGATTTGCCGCGATGATTCTATCCAGGGTGCGAGCGAAGCCCTCCAGGGTTTGTTTTGGCAATCCATAAATCAGATCAATACTCACCGATTTAAAACCATTGGCGCGTGCCGCCGCAATCACACCCAGCGTTTCTTCTTCGCTCTGTATGCGATTGACCGCGCGCTGAACCTCATCATCGAAATCCTGAACGCCGATACTAATTCGATTGAAGCCTGCCTCCCCCAGCAGCGCGATGGTTGCATCCGTTACTTTACGGGGATCTATCTCGATCGAGTATTCACCATCATCTATCAGCTTAAAATTATTGCGTATCGCCGCCATCACCTGACGTATCTGATCATCACTTAAGAAAGTCGGCGTCCCGCCGCCAAAATGCAGTTGCTCGACGACCTGCCCCGGCCCCAGCAATTTCGCCTGCATCTCCATTTCTTTGATCAGGTAACGTACATAATCGGCGGATTTACTGCGATCCTTGGTAATGACCTTGTTACACGCACAGTAAAAGCACAAGGTATTACAAAAAGGAATGTGGATATACAACGACAGGGGGCGTCCAATCCCGCCAATTTCGCGTTTTAAAAGCCACAAAGCATATGTCTCGGCATTAAAAGCCTCAACAAAACGATCTGCCGTAGGATAAGAGGTGTAACGCGGGCCATTCTTATCCAGCCTGCGTATTAATTCTAAATCCACCACGAGTTGATTATTTTCAGACATTTTTTATCGCCGGTATTTAAATTGACAAGTATACTGACAGGATTCTTAATCGGGCTGTTTGATATATATCAAATCAGAATATTTGAATATGGATACACCCAGATTTATTTTTAAAATTTACCCCCTAACTTACAGGTAAAGCGACGTGGCACTTCCCGCTCCGGCTAGTCAGCCTAAATCAATCTGCTCCAACTGCAACCTGGCTGAGTTATGCTTGCCTGTCGACCTGACAATTTCGGAGCTCCAACTCTTAGACGAGCTTAGTGCGGTCAAACGCAGTTTTTCACGCGGCGATTACTTATACCGCAGTGGCGATAAATTTCGCTCATTATTTGCCATACATAGCGGCTCATTCAAAACGCAAATACTCCACGAAGACGGGCGTGAACAAGTAACTGGATTTCAGATGGCCGGGGAAATAATAGGCCTGGATGCCATCAGTACGGACATTCACGCCTGCGAAGCGGTGGCAATGGAGAAAAGTATCGTCTGCGAACTGCCTTTCAATAAGTTGGAAGAGCTTAGCCGGGTAATACCTAAGTTACAACGGCATTTGCACAAAATAATGAGTCGTGAAATCGTACGCGATCAGGGCATCATGCTACTGCTGGGCTCCATGCGTGCAGAAGAACGACTCGCGGCTTTCTTACTAAATCTGTCCCAACGTTACGCAATGAGGGACTTATCCGCTACTCAATTCCAATTAAGTATGTCACGCCAGGAGATAGGCAGTTATTTAGGATTAAAACTGGAAACGGTCAGCCGTGCATTCTCACACTTCCAGGAAGAGGGTATTATTTTAGTCAAAGTGCGTTCTGTTGAAATTTTAAATCTTGCCCGTTTACAGGCCTGCATCAACAGTTCGCGCTAGTAACTCAATCGCATATACTCGGTTATTTGACACTCAGACTGCATAAGCAGATTATTCGCCAACCACTATTTACAGGAGCTATTACAATATGGAACAACCCGTTACGAATGCCGAAATCGGACGTGCAAAAAGTCTGCACTCTTTGATGTTGTTTGATTTTATTGTTGTTCATGTCTTTTTATTCGTCCTGGCGTTAAGCTTACTCAAAGCCAGCCCTATTCCGCTTATCGTCATGCCACTGCTATCCATCGTGCTGCTAGGCAATGTGATACTCAAAACCAGTCGCGCTATTAAGACCGAAACATCAATATTTGTTCTATCTCACAACCTGTTAGCCGCTCAACGTGCAAAATTATTCCTTTTGCTGTTTATAGTCACAGGAACTTTGACGACGCTACTTGTACTGGGCGGCGCTCAATTTGGCATGAGCAAGATAACAAGTTATGCGCTGGCTGCAGGCATAGGTCAACTGCCCTTTATGGTGATATTACTGGTTTTGGTGGTACTGGAATTTGATGCCGAACATCAATGCAAAGATGGAAAAATTCCAGCGGCGGCATTAAAACTACACGCTGCACTCAAGAAAGCTTAAGCAATGGACAAGAAAATTATTCTGGGTGTTGTTGCACTTCTCGTGGTCACACTTTTTTTAGTCATGCAGGTTCCTGACAAATCCGTCAGTACACCAGAAACGCTACCGTGGAACATTTCCCATCCTACCGCAGACACCACGCGCGTCTTTGGTATCACCCTGGGCAAGAGCACACTAGACGACATTTCACGTAGTTATAAATACGAATCCGAACTCGAAATTAGCCTATTCAAACCAACAGATGCAGCGATGGGCGTCGAAGCTTTTTTTGAGGAAGTCAATTTCAACGGTCTGAAAGCAAAAATCATTATGAACATTACTGTTCCCAATGAAGAACTGCAACACATGTTCGAGCGTGGTTTGCGTATGAACAGCACACCGAGCGGCAAACGAATTACCATGACGGCTGATGATTTAAGCACTGTACGCAAACTCCCTATTGCAACATTGACCTATTTACCCACTACGCGTCTGGAGGAGTCAGTCATTGCACAACGCTTTGGCGCACCAACACAAAAAGTACGTGAAAAGAAAACAGGTCTCGTTCATTGGCTCTACCCTGAAAAAGGATTGGACATCGTTTTAGATTCCAAACCCTTCTTTCAGTACTTACCTCCGGCAAATTATGCATTACTGAGCACACCCTTGCTGGCAAACGGGGAAGTACTTAAATAACTGACGCTAGCTGCGTAAAAAAGGCCGCCCTGTGAGGGGTGGCCTTTTTTACGCAGCCTCTAACAAAGCGCACTTAATCTTTACCGGGCGATTTCCCCGACTTCGTTACGGGCTGATCATGCAGCATCGCGTCCTCGTCATCATCAAGCAAAATACGACTGGCATTACCTTCCATATCTTCGTACTGCCCTTTCTTGACTGCCCAGATTAAGATGCCGACAAATACGAGGCCAAAAATGGTCATGCCCGGGATAAGACTGTAAATTACATCCATTAAGATTCCTTAAATAAATTGCGGATTCTTGCCGCATTTGCGATTACTAACAGTGAACTAATCGGCATGGTGATAGCCGCAAGTAACGGTGTGACATGACCCATGATTGCCAGTGGCACCATAATACTGTTATATACAAATGACAGTCCGATATTTTGCTTTATGGTACGCAAAGTTCGTCGCGACAACAAAGTGGCCAGACGCACCTTATCGAGTTCATTTCGTATCAAAACGATATCCGCGCTTTCAACAGAGACGTCCGTTCCTGAACCCAGTGCAATTCCTACATCAGCACGTATCAGAGCAGGTGCATCATTTACACCGTCACCAACCATGGCAACACACTCCCCGCGCTGTTGCAACTGCTGTATGACCCTATCCTTATCTTGCGGCATTACTTCAGCAATTACCTCCATGCCACCTAACTGCAGGGCAATGGCTTCTGCAACGGTACGTCTGTCACCGCTAAGCAAGGTCATGCCTATACCATTAGCGCGCAGGGTATTGATCAGCGCTTTAGCATCACTGCGCAAAGTATCTGCGAGTACAAGAACCGCAACGTGCTGATCATCCACCGCCAAATGGATGCAGGTCTTAGCCTCGGTTTCAAAGCCATTTATTGCACCCAGTAAGGAAATGCGAGGGGAAACGGCATTCTTAACCAGCCAATCGCACGTTCCTAATAAAACGCGCCGCCCCGCCACCCTTGCTTCAACACCCGCCCCGGCGGTGGCTTGAAAATTAGTCACCTCGAAATTACGATAAGACAACTCGCGCGTCTCAGCCTCCATAACAACCGCACGCGCAACACTATGTTCCGAATAACGTTCCACGGTTGCCGCCAATGCCAACAACGCAGATTCACTTTGATCGTCTTCCACCACGATACGATCCACTCTCATTCGTCCTTCTGTCAGCGTGCCTGTCTTATCGAAAACAAAGTGAGTCACTTTGGATAAGGTTTCAAGCACAACCCCATTTTTGACCAGAATACCGTAACGCGCGCCCAAACCGGAGGCGACCGCAATAGACATGGGGGTCGCCATACCCAATGCACATGGACAGGTGATAATTAAAACCGAAGTTGCCGCCATCAAGGCAAATTCAAAATTAGCATGCCACAGATAAAAGGTGACACTGGCAAGTATCAGCGTCGCCATGACAAACCAGGGAACAATACTGTCAGATAAGCGCTGGATGGGGGCTTTTGAGCTCTGCGCCTGCTCAACCAGACGTATAATTTTGGATAAAGCGGAGTCCTGAGAGGCCGCTTGAACATCGACCAGCATCGCACCGCTGCCATTCAAGGTCCCGGCGGATACACGATCACCAATCCGCTTCTTAATATGCATAGATTCGCCGCTCAACATAGATTCATCCACCGATGATTGTCCCTCACAGACCAATCCATCCATCGGAATCTTGCTGCCAGGTTTAACGATAACCTTATCCCCTATCTTAACGGCGCGCACCGAAAGGATTTTCTCCACCCCCTCTTTCAAAACCGTTGCAACGCGCGGTTGCAAATCCATCAAACGATTGGTCGCGGCAACAGCCTGATGACGGAACATTCCTTCCAGATAACGTCCGATTAAAATAACAAAAGTTAAATTGGTCACCGTGTCAAAATAGACCTGTGTGCCACCGGTTAACGTCACATACACGGAGAAAATATAAGTAACCGTCAAGCCCAATGCAATGGGCAAATCCATCGTCAGACTGGCATTACGTAAGCCACTGTACGCTCCTTTAAAAAAAGGATAACCGGAATAAAGTAACGCGGGGGTTGCAAGTGAAAACGCCATCCAGTGAAAGAAATTAAGGAACTGACCTCGATCTGCACCACTATAAAGTGCAATTGCGATCAAATTCAAATTCATCATGGCAAAGGCGGCAAAGAACAAGCGGAACAACATGGCACGATTGATGCGCTTCATCGATCCTTCAGCGACCTCAGGATCATAGGGAACGGCAGAATAGCCAATTTTGGCAAGTCGATAAATTAAAGTCGACAGTTTAACGTCACTCTCATTCCAGCGCAGGTGCAGGCGTTTTCCTGCCAAATTAACACCGGCGGAGCGAACACCGGGAGTGCGCATCATATCTCGTTCGATCAACCATACGCAGGCCGCACAATGTATACCTTCGACCAATAGATGAGCATCACGCAAGTCACCTTCACAGTTAACAAAATCCTGCTGCACCTCATCTAGGTCATACATTTCAATATCGCGAGGGGGGAGCGGAGGGGGAGCGAGCAAAATTCCCTGCGGTGTGCGCTGATAATAGCCTTGCAAACCTGCCTGATAAATCGCCTCGCAAACGGACTGACAGGCAAAACAACAGAAATCCCGTTGCGCATTATCTAGCTGACATTGGTAATGTGCATCGTCAACAATGGGCAAGCCACAATGAAAACACCCCGCAGCGGCGAGGTGATTCGTATCAATTGCTGACATCGGGGAAATCACTTAACTTGTTTTGGGATAGCAACAAATACCTTTTGCTCCATATCGTACTGACTCCCCTCACGTTCAACCCGAATAATCAGATCCCAATTTCCCGCGCGTGGAAAATCCAGACTACCGGCATAAAATCCTGACGTTGATTCTTTCAATTCGGCCGCAAAATCAAAATTAGGATCTCCCGGCCATTGCCCCTTAATCTGCACAGTTGCACCTGCAATCTGCCCACCTGTTTTATCCTTCAATTCCAATTGCAAAACAGCCGGACTTGCCATCAGGATAAAACGCGCTTCGTCCTGTTTGGCCAAACTGTCATTTGCCAATTGTTGAGGTGACGTCAAACGGGTTTTCCATCCCAGCGTTGAGCGCTCTGCCTGCTCTTGTACCCATTTGGCATCGTATTTATTATGCGCCTTAACACTATAGTTATCGTCCAATATGCGCACCGGATTGTGGAACACATTCCATAGGAAACGCGCATTGATCAACACACCAGAGAGCACAATAATCAACAAGCCTAACACCCAGGGATTACGCCATCCTTGCTTATTTTTTTGAGAAATCATCATCTACTCTTTCGTAAAAAATGCACAGATAATTACGGTCAGATACCGTTATATCGAGCTTACAAGCTACTTACCATTCACCTTGGGACCATTAAACACGGTATTGTATTCGGCTGCCATGGTTGGATCTTCGACATTTTCCACACGGAACTGCAACTTGGTTACTTCACTGTGTAAATTATCTCTTGGAGCCTTAACAAACACCGTAAAGCTGGCCGGTTTACCGTGATGAACCAATTGCGGAATATCAGCATCAATCAAAACTTGCCCCTTGACGCCACCCTCAGCACTTATTTTGACATTCAAGTCCTTATCCGTCTTATTCAATACTTTAAAGGTATATTTATTCTGAATCGAGCCGTCACTCATACTCACAAACAGAGGCTGACGCTCAGGTGCAACGCGCAAAGTCAACGCGCCCAGATGATTCAAACCATAAACAATTCCACCCAAGGCAATTAAAATGATACCGATATAAACCCAGGTACGCGGATGTTGATAAAGCTTATGGACTTTACGGCCTTCCAATTCGTCCAGTGAAGCATAACGGATCAGTCCACGCGGGCGTCCAATCTTGTCCATCACGGAATCACAGGCATCCAGACACAGACCGCAGGTGATACAACCCAACTGTTGACCGTCACGAATATCTACCCCCGTTGGGCATACCTGAACGCACTGGAAACAATCAATACAATCGCCCTGCTGCTCAACAACCTTTCCTGCATGACGCAATTTACCACGAGGTTCACCCCGCGCAAGATCATAAGCCGGCAGGATAGTCTGCGTATCTGCCATGACAGCTTGAATCCTGGCATACGGACACAACCATAAACACGCCTGTTCACGCATAAATCCGGCCAGGCCGTAAGTACCCAATGTAAAAGCAATCAGCGTTGCACTTTCAATAATGGACAAATTAAAACTCAACAAATTGTGCCAATAAACGAAAGCATCCTCAAACCAAATTGTGAAACTAATACCCGTAAAGATAGCAATCGCCATCCAAATCGCATGCTTGATTAATTTGATACGAAACTTGCTAAAACTCCAGGGGGCGGCATCCAGCTTATGACGTTTATTCGGATTACCTTCGATCTTTTCTTCTATCCAGGTAAAAAGATCGACCCATGCGGTTTGAAAACAAAAATAGCCACAAAACACCCGGGAAGCCACAGATGTAACGGCAAACAAGGTCATTGCCACCAACAGCAGCAGCAGCGATACCATCCAGATATCCTGTGGCAGTATCGTTAGATTAAATAGATGAAACTGGCGGTTATTCACATCCAGCAATAAAGCCTGCTTTCCATTCCAGCGCAGATAGGCACCGAAGAAAAAAATCAACCAAAAGGATTCTGTAATATATTTCAGGGTACGGAAACGACCCGGCATACGCTTTGCATGTACGGTCTTGTCACCCAAATTGGTAGCCCACTCCACATGCTCAGAATAAATACTGGTGACACTACCGACTTCTTTTTTCAACTCACTCATGCTTATCCCCTATGTTTGATCGATCCGCTCAAGCGGATATTAGTAATCAAGAAAGCTCTGATTAAACTCTTCTTATATTCAAGAGCCTATTCGGCGCATCCCCGATGCAATGAAAAAGGAGGAGGCTAGCCTCCTCCTTTACAAATCCGGCAACTTACTTATCGCCGGACTTTTTAGTTACTGCATTTTTGAACAAGAAAATCAAAGCAAAAATAAACGCGGCGAACGCGCCTGCTGTTGCAATCATCAACGCCCAATATACGAAGTCGTGGTGCATATCTCATCCTTTCATAAAACCTGCACAGCGCCTGCCGTGCAGGAAAATAAAGATTTACGGTACAGCAGGTGCAGCAGGTGCATCAACAACAGGTGCTGCTACAGGAGCCGCTTCCTCTTTTTGACCGCCACCAAACTTGTACACATAAACAGCCAGCTTTTTCATCTCTACTGCAGACAACTTACCCGCAGCAGTGAAGTTAGGCATAACCGCAACACGTGCGTTATCTCCTGCATTGACACCATAAGTGATGCTCTGTTTAATCCCTTCGATAGAGCCGTCAAAACGCCAGACTTTATCTGTCAGATTTGCAGAACCCATGGCTGCCATACCCTTAGCATCCGCACCATGACATCCGGTACAGTCACTTTCGGCAAAGACTTTTTTACCATCAGCAACCGCAGCATCCGCATCCGCAGCAGACTTACCTTCTACGCTCATCGCCTTGACATATTTAGCTACATCGTCAATTTGCTTTGCAGACAAGGTGTCTTTATGCGGCGTCATCATACCCTGACGACCACCAGAAATAGTGGTATGAATGTCATCGATTTTGCCGCCATACAGCCAGTCATCGTCATTCAGGATAGGCGCCATCAAACCTTGTTCACGCATTGCGAACTTGCCGGCCTGACTTGTACCCACACCGTTTTGACCGTGACATCCAGCACAATTGTCACTAAACAGCACTTTACCTGAACGGGCAACATACTCGGACAGTTCCTTGTCAGCCAAAATAGCAGCTGGGGTCATGGCCTTGAGCTTGTCTTCATAAGGCTTACGTACGGCATCCAGTTCGGCCTGATCGACAGCCAACTCTTTAATAGCAGTCCACTGACCCGATCCTGGCAAACCTACACCTTTGAAGAACGTCCCATTGATTGCGACAGGAACCGCTGGATACATCAACCAATAAACTACGACCCAGATGGCACTGGCTGTTAAACCCAGCATCCACCACTTCGGCGGCTGATTGACGAAATCCGCCAAATCATCATCCCATAGATGCCCCGTGGTAGGCACACCACCAGCGGAGTTGTGATTATCACTCATTTTTTATCTCCTGAATTGTTGTACTCGCCTTCTTCCCGCAGAGCCATATCGCTCTGCGAGTCAAATGCATCCTTGTTCTTAGGATTGAACACCATCACATAGACGACGATCATTGCAACAAATATCGCAACGGTGAAAAAAATCCCTTGCCAATCGTTGCCACTCAGAGCCGCCCAATCTGTGTGCAGGTATTCCATCAATTTAGTCACGGTAGTTGACACCTTCCTCAAACTTCACGTGATTACCCAAGGATTGCAGGTAAGCGATAACGGCGTCCATTTCTGTTTTACCTTCAACTTCTTTAGCAGCGCCCGCAATATAGGACTCTGTATAAATGGTCTTGGGAACAGGATTGAAAGGCATCTTAGTCATTACTTCCAGCGTCTTCGTGGTTTTAACCGCATCAATCGGGTTTTTCTCCAGGAAGAAGAAGTTAGGCATAACAGACTCAGGCACAACATCGCGAGGATATTTCAAATGCTTACGATGCCATTCGTCAGAGTACTTGCCACCTACACGAGCGATGTCCGGCCCGGTACGCTTGGAACCCCATTGATAAGTATGATCGTACATCGACTCTTCAGCGATGGAGTAATGACCATAACGATCTTTCTCATCGCGGAATGGACGTATCATCTGCGAATGGCACAAGAAACAACCTTCACGAATGAAAACCTGACGACCGGCTGTTTCCAGCGCAGTGTAAGGACGTACACCATCACCTGGCTGCCAATCAGTCGGCTGAGGATTTGCCAAAGAAGGCAAAGTCGTGTGAGCCGATGTTTTTGGATTCCAGACTATCTTATCCATAGGGATAGCATTACCCTGCAAATCTTTATGCTGGGTATTGTTACACGTTGGATCGTTTTGGCACATCGCCGTATTTGGCAGATAGAACAAAGGAACAATTTCCACGATACCGCCAACCGCCACTGCCACTGCGGTCAGAACAAACATCAAAACGGTTTTACGTTCTATCGTATCCTGGAACTTGGTTGAATAAAATTTACCGTGATCAGACATGTTTTTCTCCCCTTATGCTTTAGCTGCGACAGCATTTACGCCGCGAACAGCGCTAGCCTGACGAACTGTCATCACAACGTTGTACAGCATGATCCATGCGCCCAGATTGAAGATGGCACCGCCAACAGCACGCATTACATAGTAAGGATGCATAGCAGATACAGATTCAACAAAGGTGTAGGTCAACGTACCGAACTCGTCGTAATCACGCCACATGAGACCCTGCATAATTCCAGATACCCACATTGCCACAACATAAGTTGTCGCGCCGATCAGAGCAATCCAGAAATGCACGTTCACAAGTCTGTCGGAATACATTTCAGTATTCCACAACTTCTTGACCATGTGATAAATCGCACCGAAGGAGATCATAGACATCCAACCCAGAGCACCTGCGTGTACGTGACCTACCGTCCAGTCAGTGTAATGGGACAATGCATTTACAGACTTGATCGCCATAACAGGACCATCGAATGTAGACATTGCATAGAACGCCATTGCCGTTACGAGGAAGCGCAGGATGTAATCTGTACGCAACTTATCCCATGCACCAGACAAAGTCATCATACCGTTCATCGCACCACCCCATGAAGGAATGATCATCGCCAGAGAAATGGCAGCACCCAATGAACCGGTCCAGTCAGGCAATGCAGTGTATTGCAGATGGTGAGCGCCCAGCCATACATAACCAAAAGTCAGTGTCCAGAAATGCAGAACAGACAAACGGTATGAGAACACAGGACGACCAGATTGCTTAGGGATGAAGTAGTACATGATACCGAGGAAACCGCCAGTCAGGTAGAAACCAACCGCGTTATGACCCCACCACCATTGTATCATCGCATCTTGAACGCCAGAATAGATAGAGTACGAAGTCGCCCAATCCACTGGAATTGCCAAGCTGTTAACCACGTGCAGGTAAGTGATCATGACGATCATACCCATCGTGAACCAGTTTGACACGTAGATGTGTGACGTTGTACGAATACCAATCGTCATGATGTAATTGAAACCGTATGACAGCCAAACCACAGCAATCATAATATCAACCCACCAAGGCAATTCTGCGTATTCCTTACCTTCTGAAAGCCCCAGAGGCAAAGTAATGACAGCCAGAACGATGATCAGATTCCAACCCCAGAATGTAAACCACGCCAGAGTATTACTCCAAAGCTTAGTTGCACCCGTACGTTGCACTATATAAAAACCCGTTGCCATCAAAACACAACCACCGAATGCAAAAATAACCGCATTAGTGTGCAACGGACGCAGACGCCCAAAAGTAATTTCAGGAATGTCAAAGTTTAAAAACGGAAACGCTAATTCGGATGCAACATACACACCGATTAACGTACCTACCACTGCATAGATACACGCTGCGATGGTAAACCATCTCACGATATCCATGTCATATTTTACTGGTGTCGCTAGTTTAGCTTCCACAGTATCTCCTCCCAAGAGCAAAGTTTAAAAATAACAGGCCATTTCCCAATTGTCGCTTTGGTAAATACCCCATCTCTTCTTGCAGCTTAAATAAGCTGGCGAAT
This sequence comes from uncultured Nitrosomonadales bacterium, assembly GCA_903861075.1. Lineage (GTDB taxonomy): Bacteria > Pseudomonadota > Gammaproteobacteria > Burkholderiales > Gallionellaceae > Gallionella. The sequence goes on along the minus strand of CAIOSY010000027.1, from coordinate 7,235 downwards.
CATTGCACATGATGCAGGTTTAAGTAAAGCAAAAAGCGACAATTGGACGCGCATTACCCCGAGTATTAGTCGGGCTTTAATTTTCCTGCACGCTGACTCACCCTCCTTAGCAATAATAAAACCAGACTACTTACAACCATAGCTGCACCGGCCAAATACAGACCTACGGTATAACTGCCTGATCCTGCCGCCATCCAACCTGTCACAGCCGGCAGCATAATTTGTGCCGCACCATAGGAAAGCGTCATCTTTCCCATCATCTTAGCCGGCCTGGTCGGATAGTATTGCCCCGCCATCGTCAGCACCAAACTAACAACACCCATCACCGTGCCGCCAAACAGTACAGCCCCCGCGAGCGCAGCCGCTAATCCGCTATTGAGTACCGGCAACATAATACCGATTACCTGCAAAACCGAAGCGCATATCAACGCATCCAATCTACCCATGCGTCTTGCAATCAAATCCCATACAACACAGGATGGCGCTGCAGCCACTCCAATAACAAAGAACACCACTGTTCCCGTTCCTGCCAACCCCGGCATATGATCGATAATCGCCACGATAAAAGTTGCACTGACCACATAACCCGCTCCGGCACAAAAATACGCAAACATAAACAATCGCATAAACAAGTCACCTGGCGGAGCATCCTCCATCAGCTGACCGCTACGCGTTACTTTTGTTTTATCCGGCGCGGGAAACCAGGCTAGCGCGGGGACCAGCAGTAAGCAGCCCAGCATAGCTAACACCAACCATTGCTCACGCCAATTGAGCCCGCCACTCATTAAAAAAACTGCGGCAGCCGAACAGGCAATACCCAGCCCTATACCCGAAAAATGTATCCCCAGTTCGCTGCGATGATTATGTCTTATCAACCAATTCAAAATCAGACCGCTACCCAATAGCAAACCCGCTGCACTCCCCATACCGGCAAGAAAACGTGACAGCGCCCACAAAATTAAATTACTACTCAAACCCATCATAACGGTACTTGCGACAGCCAATATCATACCCATACGATACAAACGATCTTTTAGCACCATATCGCTTATCAGCGACGCGATCAGCGCACCGCTCAGATAACCGGCATAATTGATGGCCGCCAACCAGCCCGCCGCTGCGACACCCAAACCCGCCTGATGCTGCATGAGAGGCAGCAATGGTGTGTAGGCGAATCGTGCTACGCCCATCGCCAGAATTAAACTACAAATTCCGGCTAGCAGAACCCTGACACGCTCATATTGTTCGCTCATGATTTTTTAGATTTATTATCTGTCCAGCCTTAATAATACATCTTGCCCGAGATTACTCATTGAGGATTTATGCCGATAGCGCATCGTCAGATGCAATATGAAATTAACCTGCAGAGTATGGGACGGGGATTGAAAATAATCGCACTATGGCTGCCTCAGTGAAATTTGCTCAAAAAAAAACTCCGCCACGCGGAGTTTTGTACTGATTTTATTTAAGAATCAAAAGATTGAACTGTTATGGCGGAGAGGGAGGGATTCGAACCCTCGGTAGGTATAAGCCTACGCCTGATTTCGAGTCAGGTACATTCGACCACTCTGCCACCTCTCCGTTTTCGCAATTCTACCAGATTGCTGAATTTTCGGGCAAAATGATATGATGCATAAAAACATATTACTGATCAGACTTCTTCAAGGCGGCGCATTCTCGCTATTGATGATGTTTGCTTACTCCCATTTAAACAAACCATTATCATCGTGGCGCGATGAAGAATTGATTATTGTTATTGCCCAGGATTCCACACTGTCAGACGAAGAATTCTCAAAAAAACTGGCCCAACAGTTTGCCGCCTTCCTTCACATCCCGATAAAAATCATTTTGACCCCTGCAGATCAAATTGAGATCACGTTAAAAAATCACCGGGCGCATTTTTCTGCATCAGGTTTCCGTTCAGATGAAAAAAATAAATCCTTATTATTTGGACCTGGCTACCTTACATCCCGAGAACAAGCCGCATTTAACCAGGAAGAAGTATCGCCACGCAATCTAGCCGACCTTATCGGGAAACGTATTGCCGTCATAGCAGGCTCAAATCATGAAAAATCGCTTAAAGTTCTTCAAGCCGACATACCAAATCTCAGCTGGGAATCCCGTAAAAACCAAACCGTTGAAGATTTACTCAGGGAGGTCGCGCAAGGCAAGCTGGATTACACAATCGCCAATCACGAGCAGATTGCGCAAATGCGAAATTACTATGAAAACCTGGCTGTTGCATTCGATATCGGCAAACCCTCCAAGCTTGCCTGGGCCTTTCCTGCCGACACTGAAAATGAGTTGATCTCCAAAGCTGAGCAATTTTTTGTTCAGATCGAGAAAAGTGGTGAGTTACACACACTACTGGATCGCTATTATGGTCACAATGACAGACTCGCACCGCTAGATGCGGCAGAATTCATTGAGCAGACACATAGAACACTGCCGAGATTTCGTCACCTGTTCGAAAAAGCGGGGCGTGAAGTTAATGAAGACTGGCGGTTAATCGCCGCCATCGCTTATCAGGAATCTCACTGGGATCCGCTAGCCACTTCAATGACCAACGTTCGCGGCATGATGATGCTAACCGAGATCACAGCCGATCGCATGAAAGTCAGCAACCGCCTGGATCCGCGTGAAAGCATCAATGCAGGTGCAAAATATCTAGAACTGATTAAGAAACAATTACCGACTCGCATCGAAGAACCCGAGCGTACCTGGTTGGCGCTCTCCGCCTACAATCAAGGATCCGGTCACCTGGAAGACGCGCGCACATTGACAGGGCTTCAAGGCAGTAATGCAGATTCCTGGGTGGAAGTAAAAAAATGGCTGCCATTACTCAACAACCCGGTGTATTTCAACAAACTTAAACACGGCTATGCCCGGGGTGGAGAAGCTGTCATTTTTGTCGAAAATATCCGTGCCTACTACGATATGCTGACCCGCTTAACAGCCGATTCAGAAGAAGCGTCAAAACAAACGCATCATTATCAACTGGTAAGCACACGCGACAAGCCCGCTTTTTCATTGCACACGCCACAACATAAAAACAAACTCACTACCGGCAAAACAGATTCAAACTATTCGTTGTCAGAGTAGTTTGAATCAGCACTACACTGTAAACTTTGCAACTTCAGAACGAGTATGATCGGCAATCTTAGCCAACTCCACGACTGTAGCGGTAATTTCTTCGGATGCAGCGGCATTGCTCTGACCAATTTGATTCAAATTCATGACGCTGGCATTGATCTGATGTACTGCAGCACTTTGTTGCTCCATCGCAGCAGCAATGCGCTCCAACATACCATTTGCCTCAACTGAACCCGCTTCTATACGCTCCATATCGGCAGCAACTTCTTTGACGGTTTCTACAGCACGATCAGCATCCAACACCGCTTGCTGTACCAATAGGGTGATTTCTTGCGCACTACTCGCGGAATTAGCCGCCAACTTTCCAACCTCTTCAGCAACCACGGCAAATCCACGTCCATGCTCACCTGCCCGCGCCGCTTCAATCGCCGCATTCAGACTTAATAAATTGGTTTTATTAGCAATCCCTTCGATCACCTCAGTTATTTTATTTATTTTAGCCGAGTTTGCCGCAATGCTGCTAACCACCTCGACCATGCGCTTCATTTTAATCTTGCCATCACGCACTATCGTCACCGATTGCTGCGATTTATTACTCGCCGCTTCCGTATTGCTACTTACATCACTAACCGATGCCGCCGTTTCCCGAACGGCGGTCGCAACCTGACTAATGGCATGCATCTGATTCTGCGCACCGTCACTAATTTGACCTATCGCCGTACTGCTTTGATTCGCAGCAGTCGCGACCTGGCGTGTATTTTCATTGATCACCTTTAACGCAGCGGACAATTCATTCAGGGAAAGATTGATCGCAACTTTAAGCTGAGCCAAATCCCCGGCTCCCTCGGCCGTGACACGCCCGGTCAGATTGCCATGCGATACCGCTTTCATCACGCCACCCACATCGCTCAACATCGATTGCATCGCCTGCATCGCCTGATCGACCGCTTGCTTAAACTGACCTTCAACCTTGGCATCGACCCTTTTAGAAAAATCTCCCGCGCGCAGCGCCTTCATTACCAGGGTTAATTCATCCATATTACAAGCAAGTTGACTGACACTACCATTGATATTCTGCTTGAGCTGCAACAAGTCTCCTCGCATATCCGCATTAACCCGGAGCGTAAAGTCCCCTCTTGCAACCCCGGCCATCACCACATTAATGCTCGTCAATGCGGCTTGCAAGGAAGTCATCATCGCGTTAAACGCCGCAGATGCCTGAGCAATCTCATCATTCCCTTTTACCTTAAGACGCGCAGACAAATCACCGTCACCCGATACGATGGCACGCAAACCAAAAACCATTTCCTCAATGGGGCGAGTGACCGCGCCCCGAATAAAATACCAAATCAAAACCATCATTAACACGCTGACCATTAAGGCAACCAACAGCGAACGAATACATTGTTTAGTCACTTCACTGTCAATTTTACTCAATGAAATCTTCATGCTAATCACGCCCAACGTCGCATTTTCAGGCGCATCATGACAACTTAAGCAATTTTTTCCCAGGTAGGATTTGACATTTTTTGTAGGGCGAATTGTTAACAAATATGGACCGCTAGCATCTTCCCTTAATTCAATCAATTCATGGCCTGTCTTAATCACCTCCGCTTCAAGCGCATCCGGTTTCAGATTATTTGAATTTTTATCGGTACTCTTGCTACTCTCGACGCCCTCACGCGCCACATCACTAGGCACCACGCGCAAATCACGAATCGCGGGAAACTGCTTAATCTGATCAAGAAACACATGCCGTTTTTCCATCGCATCGGCAATCATCAACGAGGTCAAGCCCGCCATCGCAGAGTCGTGCATACTCAATGAAAAATCTTGAGCCTGATCGATAGCCGCATGGCGATTTGAGTGACTCTCCCAAAGAATCACACCCGACCAGGAGCTAATCAACAACACCCATATTGAGACAGTTAAACGAACCCATATAGGCATGTTATTCAGATGAAACATCATATTCTCTTTTCATAGATAGGCGAAAAAATGCGGCTCGACGTTTTACATATTTATATCAGCAAGTTAGCAGGCCATACTAGGCAAGCTAATTTTTGATCCAGGGCGAGTGGATTGTTTGAGCTACGGACTTACTCAGCCGTTTGTCTTCGCAGAAACAATCAATTCGCGGACAATACTTCCAAACCGCCCATGTATGGTCTCAATACTTCGGGGATAGAGATGCTGCCATCCGCGAGTTGATTGTTTTCCAAAATTGCGACCAGAGTGCGACCTACTGCCAAACCCGAGCCATTCAAGGTATGTAACAATTCCGGTTTTCCCGTACCACTTTTAAAACGTGCCTGCAAGCGCCTAGCCTGAAATGCCTCAAAGTTACTGCATGAAGAAATTTCTCTAAATGTATTTTGCGCCGGCAGCCAAACTTCAATATCATAGGTCGTTGCGGAAGAAAAACCAATATCCCCCGTACATAATCTCACGACGCGGTAGTATAACCCTAACTTCTGCAGGATAGTCTCGGCATGCCCTAATAACTGCTCCAAAGCCGCGTAAGATACATCGGGGTGCACAATTTGTACCAACTCGACCTTTTCAAACTGATGCTGACGGATCAAACCGCGCGTATCGCGCCCGGCTGATCCCGCCTCAGAGCGAAAACACGGTGTATGAGCGACATATTTGAGAGGCAGTTGCTCTACAGGAATAATTTCGTCCCGAACGATATTGGTCACAGGAACTTCGGCCGTCGGTATCAGGTAAAAATTCTGCTCTCCGCCTTCGCCCATCTGACGCGGCACACGAAACAAATCTTCTTCAAATTTAGGCAACTGCCCCGTGCCGCGCATCGAATCGGCATTGACCAGATAAGGCACATAGACTTCAGTGTAACCGTGACTATCGGTATGCGTATCAAGCATAAACTGCGCCAGCGCACGGTGCAAACGCGCCACCCCCCCCTTCAGTACCGAAAATCGCGCACCAGAAATCTTAGCGGCCGTCTCAAAATCCAAGCCACCCAAGCTTTCACCCAATTCAACATGGTCTTTCACCGCAAAATCAAATACCGGCATACGACCAACCTTGCGCACTTCCAGATTGTCCGCTTCCGACTTACCGAGCGGCACGCTTTCATGCGGCAGATTAGGCAAACCCTCCAGCATTTTTTGCAGCTCTGATTGTAATTCCATCAGTTGCACTTCAATTGATTTAAGCTCTTCACCAACCAGAGCAACTTCAGCCATGATTGCCGTCGTATCCTCGCCCCTCGCCTTAGCCTGCCCGATCAACTTTGAAGCGCTATTACGCTTGGATTGCAGCTCCTGAGTGCGCACCTGAATCGACTTGCGTTGCGCCTCCAAGTCACCGAAACGAGCGGTATCCAAAACAAATCCGCGTGTCGCCAAGCGTGCCGCAACACCGTCCAAATCACTACGCAAAAGCTGTATATCTAACATAAAGTGCTATCCCTTATTATTTTTAACTGCCGCGTCCAACTCACGCAGACGTGCTAATTTATCTGCAATTTTTCCTTCCAACCCGCGATCAGTGGGCTGGTAAAAGTGAACCTCGGGCATACCATCGGGTAAATAATTCTCACCCGCCGCATAAGCACCCGCCTCGTTATGCGCGTAACGATAATCGCGTCCATAATCGAGCTGTTTCATCAATTTGGTGGGCGCATTGCGTAAATGCAACGGCACTTCCCGCGACCTATCCTGAGCGACGAAGGCACGAGCGGCATTATACGCGACATAGCCCGCATTCGACTTAGGCGCACAAGCCAGATAGATCACCGCCTGCGCGAGCGCCAACTCGCCTTCCGGGGAGCCTAGCCTCTCATATGTTTGTGCCGCATCGTTGGCCAGTTGAATCGCGCGCGGATCAGCCAACCCGATGTCTTCCCATGCCATACGCACAATGCGTCGTGCCAAATAACGCGCATCCGCCCCGCCATCGAGCATACGAACCAACCAATACAATGCGGCATCAGGGTTTGATCCTCGCATCGATTTATGCAAAGCGGAAATTTGGTCGTAAAAGGCCTCACCACCCTTGTCGAAACGCCTTAAATTCTGCGCCAGCGTATTATCCAGAAAATCACTTTCTATAACACGCTTGCCGGTGGCGCCTGCTGCAGTCAACAACTGCTCCAGCACATTGAGCAAACGACG
>CAIOSY010000026.1 GCA_903861075.1 uncultured Nitrosomonadales bacterium | reverse complement strand
TCCTTCAATTTGAACAGTTTGTCAAACTTAATAAAAAAATTCCTCCTGAAATTTTATCTTCATTAACGGCCATAGATGATGCAGGTCGTCTGGCGGATATCGTAGCTGCGCATTTACCTTTGAAGCTGGAGCAAAAGCAAGAAGTGCTGGAAATTGAGCGTATCAGCTTACGTTTGGAGCATTTGCTGGGTTTGCTTGAAGGTGAAATTGATATTCTTCAGGTAGAAAAACGTATCCGCGGGCGAGTAAAGCGTCAGATGGAGAAAAGTCAGCGCGAATATTATCTGAATGAGCAAGTTAAGGCGATTCAAAAGGAATTAGGGGAAGACGAAGATGGTGCGGATCTGGATGGGCTTGATAAGAAAATCAAGGCTGCCAGTATGCCCAAAGAAGCGCGAATTAAAGCAGAGTCTGAACTTAAGAAGCTTAGACTGATGTCGCCTATGTCAGCAGAAGCAACAGTGGTGCGCAACTATATAGATGTGTTGCTGGGGTTGCCCTGGAAGAAAAAAACTAAAATTAGTGCCGACCTTAAGGAAGCCGAAGCGATATTAGAACAAGATCATTACGGCTTGGATCGTGTTAAGGAACGAATTTTGGAGTATCTGGCTGTACAACAACGTGTAACCAAATTAAAAGCGCCTATTTTATGTTTAGTAGGGCCGCCTGGTGTGGGGAAAACTTCATTAGGAAAATCAATTGCGCGTGCGACTAACCGTAAGTTTGTACGTATGTCACTGGGCGGCGTGCGAGATGAATCAGAAATTCGCGGACATCGTCGCACGTATATCGGCTCTATGCCGGGTAAAATATTGCAAAATATGAGTAAGATCGCGGTCAGGAATCCGCTTTTTTTGCTTGATGAAGTTGATAAGATGGGGCAGGATATGCGCGGTGATCCGTCAGCGGCTCTGCTTGAGGTGTTAGATCCTGAACAAAACAGCACCTTTGTCGATCATTATGTTGAGGTTGAGTACGATCTTTCGGACGTGATGTTTGTTGCAACGGCTAATACCTTGAATATTCCGGATGCGTTGCTTGATCGCATGGAGATTATTCATGTTTCAAGTTATATGGAAGATGAAAAAATCAACATTGCAACTCGCTATTTGGTTCCAAAGGCAATAGAAGATAACGGTCTTAAAGTTGAAGAAATTAGTATTACCGAAACGGCACTTCGAGATATCGTTCGTTACTACGTGAGAGAAGCGGGTGTGCGCGGCTTGGAACGTGAGATTTCGAAAGTATGCCGTAAAGTGGTGAAGTCGCTACTAATGAAAACTAGAGATACTAAAGTCGTCATTAATTCGCGAAATCTGGATAAATATTTGGGTGTGCGCCGTTACTCATACGGCATAGCTGAAAAGCACAATCAGGTTGGTCAGGTAACCGGTCTTGCATGGACAGAGGTTGGTGGCGAATTGCTCACAATTGAAACAGTTGTTTTGCCGGGTAAGGGTAAAACAACGACGACGGGAAAACTGGGCGAGGTTATGCAGGAGTCTATACAGGCGGCTTTAAGTGTGGTACGTAGTCGGACACAGCGCTTGGGTATTGATGACGATTTTTATCAAAAAACGGATTTGCATATACATCTGCCTGAAGGTGCAATCCCAAAAGATGGTCCAAGTGCCGGCGTCGGTATGTGTACAGCAATGGTTTCTGCTTTGACAGGTATTCCAGTTCGAGCTGATGTCGCAATGACGGGTGAAATTACCTTGCGTGGCGAAGTGTTGCCTATTGGTGGCCTGAAGGAAAAACTAATCGCGGCACAACGCGGTGGTATAAAAACGGTATTAATTCCAGAAGAAAATGTTAAGGATTTGGCTGATATTTCTGAAAATGTGAAAAATAAGTTGGATATTCATCCTGTTAAGTGGATAGAACAGGTATTGGAAATGGCATTGGAGCGCAAGCCTGTACCCCGTGATGCTGCTGTATCCGTTGCGGTCTTAGCAAGCGAAGCAAAACATACCGAGCCTGTGATTGCAACTAAACATTAAAAAATCCAATTTAATGGTTGCAATTTTAGTAAGTTAGTCTATAATAGACTTTCTTTACAGGGTGCTTAGCTCAGCTGGTAGAGCACCGCCCTTACAAGGCGATTGTCGGCGGTTCGAACCCGTCAGCACCCACCAGATTGCTGTTGGAAGATAGTAAGTAGTACGTGACAAGCGGTAAAAGTTTTGGAGTGGTAGTTCAGTTGGTTAGAATACCGGCCTGTCACGCCGGGGGTCGCGGGTTCGAGTCCCGTCCACTCCGCCAAATTAAGGCGAACGAAAGTTCGCCTTTTTTCATATCTATTATTTAGTAAAATGATAAATCATGAAATTTCACATTACGTTTTTATCAATCGTTAAACGTTGTCGATTATCCTTTTTATGCCATGTTTATTTCAATTTTGAATCAAATAATAAAAATTGTTTTCAGTGGTGCTTGTAAATTATAAATTTCACTTGGGGTTGTTATGTTTGATTTTGTTCATGAAAAAAGAAGAGTGGTGCAAATCGTCCTGTTGTTGATTATTTTGCCATTTGCATTTTTCGGCTTAGACTCATACCGTCACGCGAGTGATACAGATGCACCAGCCTCGGTTAATGGAACAAACATTACTAAGCAGGAATTTGATAACGCCTTGCGTCAGCAACAAGACAAGATGCGTCAAATGATGGGGGCTAATTTTGATCCCGCACTATTTGATAAGCGTGATGTAAAAATGGCGATATTAGATAATCTTATCGCACAACGTTTATTGATCGATCGTGCACACGTTGCTGGATTGATTGTAACTGATGATCAGGTCGCGCAAGTAATTGCGGGCATTGATGCTTTTAAAGCAGAGGGACGTTTCGATAAAGCACGATATGCCAGTGCGTTGGCTGTGCAGAATATGACTCCTGCGATTTTTGAATCACGCGTGAAAGATGAGCTGACAGGGCAGCAACTGCATGAGGCTTATACGCAAAATGGTTATACGGCCAATCTGGCGGCAGAAAATATTATTGCCATTAATGAGCAGCAACGCATCGTGAGCGTCGCACAGCTCTCTTTGCCCTCCTTTATTGCTCAAGCAAAAGTTGATAATGCGGCTGTAAAAACTTATTTTGAACAACATCAAAAAGATTTTCAACTTCCAGAGCAGGCTAAAGTTGAATATGTAACCTTATCAATCAATGATTTGATGGCGAGTGTTGATATTAAGAAAGAGGATGTTCGTAAATTTTACGATGAACATCTATCCGAATTTGCAACACCTGAACAGCGACATGCCGCGCATATTTTGCTGCTCGTTGATGCCAAAGCACCAAAAGCAGAGCAGGATGCGGTGAAAGTCCATGCTGAGAGTTTGCTGGCGCAACTGAAGCTCAATCCTGCTAAATTTGCCGATCTGGCCAAACAAAATTCACAAGATCCGGGCTCTGCGGCCAATGGTGGAGATCTGGGTTTGTTCGCTCGAGGCATGATGGTAAAGCCTTTTGAAGATGCCGTGTTTGCACTGAAGCCAGGTGAGCTTAGTGCGTTGGTTAAATCTGATTTTGGTTATCACATCATTAAGCTTGTTGATATTAAATCTTCTGCAGCAACGCCATTTGATGCAGTACGTGATGCAATTGTAACTAAATTGCGTCAACAGAAGGCGGCAGATCAGTTTGCGGAATTGGCAGATAAATTTAGTAATGTGGTCTATGAGCAAAGTGACACATTAAAGCCTGCAGCGCAATTGGCAGGACTGAAAATTTCTCAAAGCGACTGGTTAACTAAAGGTCTTCCTGCGGATGGGATTTGGAACGCTAAAATGTTGCAAGCTGTATTTAGTGATGATGCCATTAAAAATCATCGCAATACGGCAGCAGTTGAAGTGGCGGCGAGCACATTGGTTGCTGCACGCCTGATTGAACATAAGCCGGCTTCGATTCGTGCATTTGAAGAGGTGCAGGAATTGATCAGGCAAAAAATATTACATAAAATTGCACTAGACATGGCGGAAAAACAAGGTATAATTCTGCTCGGTCAATTGAAGCAGGGTAGTAAGCCTCAGTTGGATTGGCAGTCTGCGCAAACGATTACACATGCTCAGCATGGTTCTTTGGATACAACTATTGTCAGGCAGTTATTTCAGGCTGATCTGGCTAAGCTGGCTAAGCTGCCACAATATGTCGGTGCTGCATCTGAAAATGGATTTATGATTGTTCGTCTGGATAGCGTTAAAAATAGCGATAAACCTGATGAATTAAAGCTTGCGCGTTATGCTCAACAGTTACGCCAGATGACAGGTGATGAGTTGTTTCAGGCGTATATTGCAGATGCTAAGCTTAATGCAAAGATTAAAGTAAAGTTGCCAGAAGTGGTGACTGAAAAGCCTTAAGGCACAATATTCGGGTGCTTAGCTCAGTTGGTAGAGCACCGCCCTTACAAGGCGATTGTCGGCGGTTCGAACCCGTCAGCACCCACCAGAAAACTGCTGAAAGGCAGGTAGTAGTGAGTATTTTGGAGTGGTAGTTCAGTTGGTTAGAATACCGGCCTGTCACGCCGGGGGTCGCGGGTTCGAGTCCCGTCCACTCCGCCAATTAAAAACCGTTGAGAAATCGACGGTTTTTTTCATCAATAGCGTATTATTTCTCTATATCAGGTTACGTATAACATAGGATGTGGGTCATCCGCTGAACCTATTGTTTCAGCGTGTAATCAGGATTAGACTTTTTAATATAATTCCTTTGATTGCTTGTGCTCGCAATTTAGTCGTCGTTTTAGTTGCAAGCACCCTGATTGTTATTTTCGACCGCACCGATTAAAGCACCTCTCCAGCATGATCCGCCAGACGTGAACGTTCTCCCCGCATCAAAGTAATGTGGCCGCCATGAGCCCAACCTTTGAAGCGATCAACTACATAGGTTAGACCCGAGCTTCCCTCCGAAAGATAAGGTGTATCAATTTGTGCAATATTCCCCATACACACCACTTTTGTGCCGGGACCTGCGCGTGTAATCAGGGTTTTCATCTGTTTTGGTGTGAGATTCTGAGATTCGTCAATGATGATGTATTTATTTAAAAAAGTACGACCCCGCATAAAATTAAGCGATTTAATCTTGATACGCGATTTGATTAGATCTCGTGTTGCATCCCGTCCCCAGTCACCCGCAGCTTCATCGCTTTTGTTCAGGACATCCAGATTATCTTCCAGTGCCCCCATCCAAGGGGTCATTTTTTCTTCTTCAGTTCCCGGTAAAAAACCGATATCTTCGCCAATAGGCACGGTGACGCGGGTAATAATTATTTCTGAATAGAGTTTAGATTCCAGCGTTTGCATGAGTCCTGCCGCCAGAGTGAGTAGCGTTTTTCCTGTACCCGCCTGTCCTAACAAGGTAACAAAATCAATTTCAGGATCAAGCAGTAAATTAAGCACAAAATTTTGTTCGCGATTTCTGGCTACGATACCCCATACATTGTTTTTAGCGTGCGTATAGTCCGTTAACGTGCGCAACAAGGCGGTGGTCTCACTTTGCTCAACGACGATTGCATAAAACGGCGTGTCATCTTCTTTATAGACAAATTGATTGTTAAACAGCGCACTGCACAACGGACCTGTGATCTGATAATAGGTATAGCCGTCCTTTAGCCAGGATTTCATGTCCTGAGCATGTGTATCCCAAAAATTGACGGGTAACTCCAATACGCCGCTATACAATAAGTCGGTGTCTTCGAGTACCTTATCATTAAAATAATCTTGTGCTTCGAGTCCCAGTGCACGCGCTTTGATGCGCATATTAATATCTTTACTGACGAGAATAATCATGCGATCAGATTGCAGTTGCTGCAGTCCGATTATCACGCCTAAAATGGCATTGTCAGCTTTGCCTAGTTCTAGATTGTGCGGTAGTTCCTGTTTGATAAAACTGGTTTGTAAATAGAGTCGCCCTGTACTGTTTTTATGCAGACGGGATTCCAGAGAGATGCCCGCTTCAATATTGTGTGGTGCATCGTTGACAATTTCATCCAGAAAACGACTTACTTGACGGGCATTACGAGCAACTTCAGTCATCCCCTTTTTTTTATTATCCAACTCTTCAAGAACCAGCATCGGCAGGCAGATATCGTGTTCTTCAAAACGGAACAAACTGGTTGGATCATGTAATAAAACATTAGTGTCCAAAACAAATAATTTGGTAGCAGAGACTTTAAGTTTTCGCATGATCATTCCTTTATTTGAGCATTAAGACCGTATCCAAAACTTGTTGTGCGTGTCCATCGGCCTTGAGTCCCCGCCATTCCTGGCGCAATATACCTTTGCTGTCGTAAACAAAAGTACTGCGTTCAATCCCGTAAACTTGCTTTCCATACATGTTCTTTTGTTTAATCACATTAAATAGCTTGCACACCGTTTCATCAGTGTCTGATAGCAATTCAAAGGGCAGGGTGAATTTAGCCTTGAAACTCTCATGAGATTTTAGACTGTCACGGGAGATGCCTGCAACGACACAATTCGCTTTAAGAAATTGATCATGAAGATCTCGAAATTGTTGCACCTCGGTGGTACAGCCAGGTGTATTGTCCTTGGGATAGAAAAAAATCACCAGATGTTTACCCTGATAACTTGATTGTGTAAAGATCGTCCCACTCGTTGCGGGTAGGGAGAAGTCTGGAATTTGGTTTGTTGTCATGGATTCACTTTCAATGTATTTGTGAAAGAATTATGCCTGCGTCATTATGTCAGAAATGACATGTTGAGTTGTAAAATTAGTTTTAATAACGAACTTTACGCGCCTGAATCTGTGTAACAATGCTTGAAATTTTTCATACAGCTAAGCGGACTCAGTTGGCACGATTATGACGGACGATATTTTTTTTATGCGCGAAGCGTTGATACTCGCAGATAAGGCGCAAAGGGCAGGTGAAGTTCCCGTAGGTGCTGTTGTCGTTTGTAAAGGTGTGATTATCGGCCGGGGCTATAACGCGCCCATCTCACTTCACGACCCTTCTGCCCATGCCGAAATGCAGGCATTACGCACAGCAGCTCATTATCTTGGTAATTATCGGCTGGTGGATTGTGATTTATTTGTCACGCTTGAGCCTTGTTTGATGTGTGCCGGTGCAATCATGCATGCGCGTATTGCTCGCGTGGTGTATGGCGCATCGGATTACAAAACAGGTGTCTGCGGTAGTTTGCTGAATCTGTTTGCCGAGCAGCGTTTAAATCACCATACGGCAGTATCAGGTGCTGTTTTGGAGCAAGAGTGTGCTTTAATGTTGAGCAATTTTTTTAAGAGGCGCAGGGAGCAAATCAAAGTTCAAAAAAAGCTGTCTTTGGCTGTTAATCTGTAAACACCCCTGAACTGATGCTATGAAAGTAATCGTTAGTATTTCAAATCAACAACTTGATTTGATTGATGATAATGGAATAACCTTGCGTCGTTATCCTGTCTCGACCGCTTTAAAAGGGGGGGGGGAGCTTGCAGGCAGTTTTTGTACCCCGCGTGGAATGCATCTTATTCGTGCCAAGATTGGTTCAGGACTGCCTGAAAATTCAGTTTTTGTGCGACGTCGTCCAACAGGTGAGGTTTATACCGCCGAGCTGGCAGTGCATTTTCCTGGTCGGGACTGGATATTAACGCGAATTTTATGGTTGTCCGGCTGTGAAGTAGGCCGCAATAGATTAGGTATCGTGGATACGATGCGCCGTTTTATTTATATACATGGCACACCGGATACCGAACCTATGGGTATCGCACGCTCACACGGTTGCATCAGAATGCGCAGTGCAGATTTACTTGATTTGTACCAGATCGTGTCTGTGGGCACACTCGTTGAAATCATCTAACTTTATACCCTGACGAAAAAGGGTTAAGGAAGGTATTAAGGGGGCAATATGAGTAATCCATTTAGCGTAAGTTTGGTCAGTTGGCATGATGGCGAACCTTTACTCAAATCAATTCGTGAGCAGGTTTTTATTCGTGAGCAGGGTATACCCGCTGAATTAGAATGGGATGAGCAGGATCAGCATTGTCGGCATGCGCTGGTTTTAAGTGCGCAAGGGGCTGCCATCGGATGTGGCCGTTTATTTGAAAATGGGCATATCGGGCGCATTGCGGTTTTGCCGAAATGGCGTAAGCAAAAAGTGGGAACCGCTATAGTCGAGGCTTTACTTGATTATGCGCGATCACACGACTATCCGCAGGTGGATGTCGATGCACAAGCTTATGCTGTGCCGTTCTACCACGGCTTCGAATTTATCGAAGAGGGGACGGTTTTTCAAGATGCAGGGTTACCCCATATCAAAATGCATTTAAAACTACTTCCCCGTTAAATAATCGTCCACACTAAAATTCATCACAGACTCAGGTTGAGCAACGGTAAAAGCGGTGATAACAGCCCCTGTGGCAAAGGCTTCAGCAAAAATAAGTATGGGGGCCGGGATTAGATAGTGGTATTGAATTTGCGGCCAAGTGTAGTGACTGAAAATCAATAGAATTAATGTTGTTGCGCTCATCATAAAGATGCTAGCCAGCGCTGCACAAAAAAATCCATTCAGTAGAACGAATAGAAAAAAATTTTTCGGCAAGTAGCGTTGGCTAAAACGTAACAAACCCTGACTCAATAACATGGGTACAGCGATCATCAACAAGCCATTGATGCCTAGTGTTACCAACTCTAATCCTGAATAAAGCCAGGTTGTCAGCATCACGACTGACAGTGCCATGAGTCCAATTTGCCAGCCAAACATGAGTAAAAATAAGGTTGCCCCTATCAGGTGAAAGTTAAATCCTGGATGTATACCTGCGTTTAGGTGCCAAAATACGGGCGTACAAAACATCAGCCCTATCAAGGCATTCTTCATGCTGTTGTTGGCAATCAAGCTTCGCCACGGGGCATGGCGCATGGCCAAATACAGCAAAAATACAAAAATATAGGTGCTCAGCAACAGCACATCGTTTGTAAATAGCTGTGCGGGCAAATTCATGCTAAGGGGTAGGGTAAGGCTTCGAAGTTAAGCTGCGCACCAGATGAAAGATGTACGATCTCGTTATCATGGCTTGTGATTTGCACAACGGCTAACAAATCATAACCGCCTTTAGGCGATATCGCCACATTAGCGATTGTTCCACAGGCTTGCCCTCCCATTTCTGCACTATATAAATCTTCACCTATCATCGGTGTCTGTGCATCGTTTACGTGCGCTAAATACATACGGCGTTTTAGTTTACCCAAATAATGCATACGTGCCACGATTTCCTGACCGGGATAACAGCCCTTTTTGAAATTAATTCCGCCTATTAAATCAAAATTAACCATTTGTGGCACGAATTGCTCTTGCGTTTGGAACTGAATAACGGGTATGCCTGCACGTAGTGTGAGCCAGTCCCAATAAACGCTGCCTACGGGTCGGCAATGTTCAGACAGTGTTTTCCAAAGTGCGGGGGCATGCTCAAGGGGGGTATGGAGTATGAATCGCATCGGACTGAGTTTGATAATTGTGACCGATGGCATTAAAAACGGTTGCACACCGAGCAAGGCTAAATCAGTGACAGATAAAATCGATGCGGCATCGTTACCTGATATACCCAGTGCAATTACATCGCAACTCACATCGATAATTTTAACCTTCGCACGCAATATGTACATGCTGAGTTTTTTGAGAATTGCGACAGCCAGTGTACATGGCAATTGCAAAAAATAATCCTCTCCGGTTTGCCAGACCAAGAAGTTTGCCAACATACGGCCTTTTGCAGTATTAAAGCTGCTAAATTGTGCCTTGTTGGCACTGACTTCGCGAATATCATTGCTAAATAAGTTTTGTAAAAAAGACTGTGCGTCCGTGCCGCTCACGCGCAACGTTGAAAATTGCCCCAGTTCCATCAGGATATTTTCTTGCTCGGTGACAAGACGTTGCTCATCAGCATCGGCAAAGTGTTGTATTATTCCCTCGAAAAAGGAGGCGCCTTGTAGAGTCAGAAAATTTTCCCAGTCAGTATTCATGATTTTCAATATGGAATAAGTTACATCAGTGTTGTTCAAAGTGCGCGTGATGTCAACTATGACGCATTCAGGTAATTTTCAGCTACACTCTCGCGCCATGAATAAAAATCTTACTTATCTGCTGTGTTTTCTGCTTTGCGCTTGTGATGTATGGAACAATCCCTATCCTGCACAGGATTCGGGGAAGTCTATCTTATACACCGCTTTTACAGAGCGCCCCAAACATCTTGATCCAGCGCAAGCATATAGCGAAAATGAGTATGAATTCATCAGCAATATTTATGCCCCACCGCTGCAATATCATTATTTAAAGCGTCCTTATCAATTGGTGGAGCAAGCTGCCGCCAGTATGCCCTCAGTGACTTATTTGGATGAGCATCATCACGTGTTATCCGCGACAGCCACGAAAATTGCATATAGTGTTTATGAAATCCACATCAAGCCAGGTATGCGCTATCAACCTCACCCGGCCTTTGCACGTGATGTAAACGGCCTACCTTTGTACCTGCATCTGACAACATCCGATCTGCGTGATATACATGCCCCCGGTGACTTTTTACACACGGGAACACGTGTTGTCACGGCATTGGATTACGTTAATCAAATCAAGAGATTGGCTGATCCTAGATTGCATCTTCCCATTTATGGTGTGATGAGTGAATACATTGTGGGCTTGAAAGATTATGCCGGCACTTTACAGCAGGTGCTTAAAAAGCATCCTGATGAATATCTTGATTTGAATCGTTACCCCCTTTTAGGCGTAGAGCTGATAAATGACACAACGTATCGTATTACTTTGCAGGGTAAATACCCGCAATTTGCATATTGGTTGGCAATGCCTTTTTTTGCACCTATGCCAGAGGAGGCGCTACGATTTTATGCTCAACCGGGGATGCAAGCGCGTAATTTGACACTGGACTGGTGGCCTGTGGGTAGCGGCCCCTTTTATTTGTCCGAAAATGATCCGAATACACGGATGGTGTTGAGTCGAAATCCCAATTTTAACAGTGAGTACTATCCGTCTGAAGGTTCAAATAGTGATAAGCAAGCTGGTTTGCTGGCCGATGCGGGTCATTCTTTACCGCTGATTGATCAAGTGGTATTTACTTTGGAAAAAGAAACCATTCCTTACTGGAATAAATTTTTACAAGGTTATTACGACGCATCGGGTATTAGTTCCGATAGCTTTGATCAGGCGGTGCAGGTCAATGTCGGGGGGGAGACCCGTGTTAGTGATGAAATGAAGCAACAGGGAATCACGCTTTCGACTTCTGTCGCTACATCCACGATGTACACCGGATTTAACTGGTTGGATCCCGTGGTTGGCGGTAGTTCATTGCGTGCTACCAAGTTACGACAAGCCATTGCCATCGCGGTAGATTACGAGGAGTTTGTTTCCATTTTTGCAAATGGGCGCGGCATTGCTGCGCAGTCTCCCATCCCTCCCGGTATTTTTGGTCATCATGAAGGGAGCGCAGGCATCAATCCGATTGTGTACGACTGGATAGACGGGCAACGCACGCGAAAATCCCTTGCACAAGCGAAGCGTCTGATTGCTGAAGCCGGTTATCCGGATGGTGTTGATGTAAAAACGCACCAGCCACTGGTTATTAACCTGGATACCACGGCTACGGGGGTAGGCAATAAATCACGTCTGGATTGGATGCGTAAACAATTTGACAAGATCAACATACAACTGGTGGTGCGCAGTACGGACTATAACCGCTTCCAAGATAAAATACGTCGGGGCGACACGCAGATGTTTTATTACGGATGGAATGCTGATTATCCCGACCCGGAAAATTTTTTGTTTCTGTTACATAGTGCGCAAGCTAAAGTGGCACATGGGGGAGAGAATGCCGCCAATTACAGCAATCCGGAATATGACCAGCTATTTGAAAAAATGAAGAATATGGAAAATAGCCCTGAGCGCCAGATCATCATCGATCGTATGGTTGAAATTCTTCACTATGACTCACCTTGGCTATGGGGTTATCACCCGAAAAATTACGTACTGCAGCACAACTGGCTACACAATGTGCAACCCAATGTGATGGCAAGTAACAAACTCAAATACTGGCGAGTGGATGCAAGCTTGCGCGACTCATTGCGGCTGGATTGGAATCATCCTGTATTCTGGCCGTTGTGGATAGGCGGGGTCGCACTCGTTTTAGTGTTTGCAGGGCTGCGACGCGCCTTAAAAAGACGTGAGGATATGAAATGATAGCCTATCTTATTCGTCGTATCCTTTATGCGATTCCTATTTTAATTGGGGTGAATCTGCTGACCTTTGCGCTATTTTTTGTAGTCAATACACCTGATGATATGGCGCGTATGCAACTTGGTATTAAACGCGTCACACCTGAGGCAATTGAGCACTGGAAAGAGCAGCATGGTTACAATAAACCACTGCTTGTCAATAGGGGGGTAAAGGGCATAGGCAAAATAACCGATACCATTTTCTGGCAAAAATCAGCGAGTATGTTTGTACTCGATTTCGGTTTTTCTGACGATGGGCGCAGTATTTCACGCGAGATATACACCCGTATGGGGCCTAGCATGGCAATAGCCTTGCCTACTTTTATAATCGGACTGCTGTGCTATGTTAGTTTTGCTTTGCTCATGACCTTGTTTCGCGCAACAGCACTGGATATTGCTGGGGTGTCGCTATGCGTCGTTCTAATGTCTATATCCGGACTTTTTTACATAATCGGTGGGCAGTTTTTAATCAGTAAACTTTGGCATTGGGTCCCTATTTCAGGCTATGGTGAAGGTGCGTTTAAATTTATCGTGTTACCTGTGGTCATTGGTGTTGTTAGTGGAATAGGATCCAGTAGTCGTTGGTATCGTAGTATTTTTCTGGAAGAAATCGGTAAAGATTACGTGCGGACGGCGCGAGCTAAGGGCTTATCCGAGTTGCGTGTACTGTTTACCCATGTACTAAAAAACGCCAGCATTCCCATACTGACGGGTGTCGTTGTGGTCATTCCTCTTTTGTTTATGGGGAGCTTGCTGACGGAATCATTCTTTGGTATTCCCGGACTGGGCAACTATACAATAGATGCAATTAACGCACAGGATTTCTCGATTGTCCGTGCAATGGTATTTTTAGGTTCCCTTTTGTATATCGCCGGGCTGATTTTGACAGATATTTCCTATACCGTTGTTGATCCCAGGGTGAGACTTACATGAGTTTTATTCCTGTCATTCTGTGGAGCGATGCATTGGTGTTTTTATTGCTTGCAGCCGGTATGCTGGTGGTCAGTTACGTGCGCCAGCATGAATATTTACGATTGCCCTGGCGCAGAGTCGCAAAAAATAGTGTTGCGATGGTTTCGTTACTGGTTTTGTCATTGTTTCTGCTGGTGGGTTTGCTCGATACCTTGCATTATCGCGTGGAACTTAAGGATAAAAATGCAGGGAAAACGGTATATTCACCTGAGGTACTGAGTGTGTTTGATAAGTTGGTAGAACCTTTGCGACTTCATACCGAAAAGACCTACTCGGCGCCGCTGGCGACAAACTTATATTCCAAAGAGAGCGTAACTGATGTGTCAGGCAATATCGTGCGCGAATATTCCAGGTTGCAATATGCCGGTGGTCAAAAAGAGGGCAGTAGAGATGTGTTAAGGAGGGCGTTGTTTGGCGGCATAGCCGGTTTTATAGCGGCAGGCTTGCTAATAGGGATTAGGCGCGCATTTTTACACAGGTCTCCCTTTCCGGTCAGAGCAGGCTGGGTGCAATCCCCCGTTATATTCGCCGCACTGTCCATAGCGGGCTTAATTGGCATGACGGTTAATTTGGCGGGTGCTTATCACGTACTGGGTACAGATAAGGTCGGTCAGGATGTCTTGTATTTATCCCTTAAAAGCATACGCACGGGGCTGATTATCGGAACGGTAACAACACTGGTAACACTTCCTTTGGCTTTGTTCTTAGGTGTTGCCGCTGGTTATTTCAGAGGCTGGGTCGATGACATCATCCAGTATATCTATACCGTATTGAGTTCCATTCCCAGCGTGCTCTTAATTGCAGCAGCAGTATTGATGATGCAGGTGACTATAGACACACATCCAAACTGGTTTGAAACGGCAGCATCCCGTGCCGATTTGCGTCTGGTTTTTTTATGTCTGATTCTGGGTATGACAAGCTGGACCGGATTGTGCCGTTTATTAAGAGGGGAAACATTGAAACTACGCGAGATGGAATACATCCAGGCTGCGCAATCATTTGGCGTTTCCTCTTTGCGTATCTTGTCTCGTCACATTATACCCAATGTAATGCACATTATTTTGATCGCGCTGGTTATGGATTTTTCAGGTTTGGTACTGGCAGAAGCGGTACTCTCTTATGTCGGTGTGGGTGTGGATCCCTCTATGATCAGCTTCGGCACGATGATTAACGGTGCCCGCCTGGAAATGGCGCGCGAACCCATGGTATGGTGGGCGCTGGCGGCCGCATTTGGTTTCATGTTAGTCCTGGTTTTGGCCGCTAATTTGTTTGCTGATGCAGTGCGTGATGCCTTTGATCCAAGATTGAACCGGACAGAAGGGGATCTATGAGTCTGCTTAAAGTCAATAATCTGGTGACGGGATTGGCAAATGGAGTTGCGATTGTCGATGGTCTTAGTTTCGATATTGCAGCGGGTGAAACCTATGCTTTACTCGGCGAATCAGGTTGTGGTAAGTCTATGACCGCGTTGTCTCTTATGAGGTTGCTGCCTGATGGCGTGAGCAATCGATCAGGTTCAGTCGAGTTGGGTGGCATACTTTTAACTGGGTTGGCTGAGCGTGAAATGCGTAGCATTCGTGGTGCTCAAATGGCGATGATTTTTCAGGAGCCCGGTTTGAGTCTGAATCCTGTCATGACGCTGGGTGCGCAGATTGCCGAGGTGCTGGTGTTGCACCAAGGTTTATCAGGCATTAAGGCTCATCAGCGCTGCATCGAGCTGCTTGACGGGGTAGGAATTCCAGATGCAGTTCGGCGAGTAAATGATTATCCGTTTCAATTGTCTGGCGGAATGAAGCAACGTGTGATGATCGCAATGGCGTTAGCAGGAAAGCCTAAGTTACTGGTGGCCGATGAGCCAACGACCGCATTGGATGTGACAATACAAGCTCAGGTGCTGCAACTCTTGCGCGACACACAAAAACATACTGGCATGGCAATGCTTTTGATTACTCACGATCTGGGCGTCGTTGCACAAATTGCGCATCGAGTCGGTGTCATGTATGCAGGACAGATCATTGAGCAGGCCAGTCGGGAGGACTTATATGCACACCCTTTACACCCTTACACTCAGAAATTATTTGCCGCCTTGCCGCATGCGGAACGAAGTGATCAAACATTAGCTGCGATTGCAGGTGCCGTACCCGCGTTAGGCAGTATTGTGCAGGGATGTCGATTTGCGCCACGTTGCGATCAAGCCTGGGAGCTTTGTAGTGAACAGACGCCGACATGGACAAATATCGCCAAAGGGCAGGGGGTGCGCTGTCATCTTTATGATAGCAGTCGGGTAAAAGTGACAAGCGGCGAGGAGGGGCTGACAAATAATAACTTTGCGCCACTGCCTCAGTCTATTCCCCATTCTCAAACATCACTTCTTATCGTTAATGACTTACGCGTTTACTTTCCGATACGTAAAGGGATATTGCAACGTGTGGTGGGGCAAATTAAAGCGGTTGATGGCGTTTCGTTCTCCCTATCCGGGGGGCGTACTCTCGCGTTGGTGGGAGAGTCCGGTTGTGGTAAAACAACGCTGGGAAAGTCTCTTTTGCAATTGATTCAGTCTACAGCGGGCAGTATTCAGTTTGACGGAAGTGAATTGCGTGGTATGCATAAACGGTTTCGGCAACGCGCCTCTATGCAAATGGTTTTTCAGGATCCCTATGCCTCCCTCAATCCAAAAATGCGCGTGGCAGAAATACTCGAAGAAGGGATGAGCGCAGGGAATATTGGCAGCAATAGCATAGTGCGCCAAACACAAATTGATAGTTTGCTCGACAAGGTAGGCTTGGCGCGTAATTCTAAATGGCGTTATCCTCACGAGTTTTCAGGTGGTCAGCGGCAACGTATTGCGATTGCACGCGCCCTTGCCGTATCGCCCCGATTACTGATTTGTGATGAACCCACCAGCGCATTGGATGTGTCAGTACAGGCGCAAATTTTAAATTTACTTAAATCATTACAGCATGAACTGAATTTAAGCTATTTATTTATTACGCATAATCTTGCGGTGGTGGAATATCTGGCGCATGAAGTGTGTGTGATGTATCTGGGGCGTATTGTTGAGCGCGGTACAGTAAAGGAGGTGTTGCAACATCCAGCACATCCTTATACGCAAGCCCTGCTTTCTGCTGTGCCGCGTATTGATTTGACTCAAGGTGAGTATTTGAAATTAGAAGGAGATTTGCCCTCTGCGGCTGATCCGCCAGCGGGGTGTCATTTCGCACCGCGCTGTCGTCATGCAAATTCCATTTGCAGGACAGCGTTTCCGCCTATCGTTCAAAGGTCGCTAACGCATGCCGTACATTGTTATTTGGCGTAAAAAAATCAATACGTATTGACTGTATGATGTTATTGGACTAAAAAGAAGCTAATTAGAATTTGCAGTGCAAATCGCCCCCGTTATTTTTAGAATTTTAAACTGACTTTTAAGGAGAATAGTGATGAGTACCTATCAAAATCAAGTGCAAGCTGATGTCAGCAAAGAGAAATTGATGCAGGATTTGCAAATGGTGGTGTCTGACGCAGAAGAATTGCTGAAACTTACCGCGAGTCAAGCGGGCGATAAAGTCAGTGCTGCCCGTGAACGAATTGAAGGTAGTGTAGCCGCCGCGAAGGAAAAACTCGCCGTCGCAGAGGATGCTGTATTAGAAAAGACGAGACAAGCAGCTCGTGCTACGGATGATTATGTACATGAAAATCCCTGGCGCGCGGTGGGTATCGGTGCCGGCATTGGTTTGGTTGTGGGTATGTTGATTTCGCGTGGCCGATAGTTAAAAGTGGATTCAGGTCTGAGGAGTTCTATCAAGCGGGCAGTGTGTACACTGACCCAGCTTGTGTCGACACGATTGGCGTTGCTGGCGAATGAGTTATACGAGGAGCGTCTGCATTGGGAGCAGATGCTCCTTTATTTTTTTGCTGCCCTGTTCTTTTTGGGGATGGCTATTGTATTACTGACCGTGTTTATCGTGGTGTTGTTTTGGGAGACGCATCGTTTAGCCGCCTTAGCTGTACTAATGGGGCTGTTTTCCATAGCAGGTATGCTGTTGGTGTATCGACTACAACACCTCACTCAAATGAAATCAAAGCTATTTTCGGTAAGCCTGGCCGAATTCGAAAAAGATCGTAATGAGCTGGCAGATAAAAATGTGTCGACGCAGACGTGAAATGTTGCAACGTCGCCAGGTTCTACTGGCGAAAATGACGACTCAGCGTGAACAGCTGGTTGAGTTAAGTTTATGCTGGCAACCAGCGATAAAAGTCATTGATCAAACACAATTAGTCCTTCGTTTTGTACGCCGTCATCCTGTATTGATCACAGGATTGTCAGGAATAATCATATTGCAACGGCAGGGAGTGACAGGATTGCTCAAAAGGGGTTGGCAGATTTGGAAAATCTACCGTTTTGTAAGTAAATTATCTTATAATTTGACTCAAAAATTGTAATAATTATGAAATTTTAATATTCAGGAGATTTAAATGATGTATCTGAAATTTACCGCTCTGGCGGCTGCTTTGGTTTTTTCATCAACGGTTTTTTGTGCTGAGAGTTTTGCGACAAAAAAGGACGCGGAAGCGATGGTTGCAAAGGCCGTCAAGGCGATTAAAACAGATCGTGCTGATACACTCAAGCAGATTACGGCAAAAAACAAACAGTGGGTTGAACGCGATTTGTATGCCGTGGTGTACGACATGACGGGTAAGTGCCTCGCGCACGGACAGAATGAGAAGCAAGTCGGTAAAGAATTGTTGGAAACAGTCGATGTTGACGGCAAAGAATATATTAAAGAACGTATCGAGCTTGCAAATAGCAAAGGCAAATTCTGGCAAGAATATAAATTTACAGAGCCTCTCACCAAGAAGGTATTACCAAAACAGGCCTACTGCGAAAAAACTGCTGATCTTATTGTTTGCGCAGGGGTTTATAAACACTGATTGTTAGTCCTGCTTTCGCCACAGATAGCCTTTGTTGGCGATATTTCATCCTGACGTTTTTTACGCTGCCATTAAGTCAATAGCCCTTGTCATGAAAATCAAAACTCAAATACTTATTCCCCCGTTAATCGCCGTTGTATTGATGATGATTTTGGCTATTGCCAGTTTTTTTGGCATGCGGGTCATGCAGGAGGCCATAAATACGATAGGGGTTAAGTCTATCGCGCATATTGATCTCCTCTATAACAGTCGGGATGAGTTACTTGAGGCAAATGTCGGCGCCTATCGCCTGTTTTCAACTATGGTCAATTTGGATGAAGCACGTATTAATAAGGAAGCAACGGCACTGCTTGCTCATGCAGATCAGGCGATAAAATTACTCCACCTATTTGCTGAAAATGGCGATCTGGGCGTAGAGGAAAAGAAGGAAATTACAGCGATTGGTGTACCCCTGGCCAAATACCGTAAAAATATTGCGCAGGCGATTGATATGGCTCAATCTGATATTGCCAGCGGGACGGGCATGATGCAGGCAGCTGATAAGCGTTTTATGGAAGTGAGCGCTAAACTAAATGAATTGGTTGAGAAACAGAAAAAAGAAACCGACGTTGCTGTGCTTTCTGCATCTGCACAGGCTTCGTCATCGATAGCTATTAACATCGGTGTTTCCCTGTTTGGGCTGATATGTTCTGTTACCATTTCCTTGATCTTATCGAAAAAAATTGTTTCACCATTGAACCGTTTGCAGAAAGTGATCGCCGATATTGAACATACGGGGGATTATTCGAAGCGAATTGACTATGATTCTAATGATGAAGTTGGACTGACTGCTGCAGCATTTAGTAGCATGATGACGTCGTTGCAAAGCGCACTGATGAATACGAACAGTGTGATGGCAGCGGTAGCGGCCGGGGATTTTAGCCAGCGCGTGAGCGTTGATACGCGCGGTGATTTGGCGCAATTAAAGCATAGTGTCAATGGTTCTGTGGATAAGCTTCAGCTAACCATGAATGCTCTCACAGATGTCATGCAAGCCCTTAAGCAGGGCAACTTTAGTAAGCGCGTTGATGCTAGGGTAGCGGGTGAGTTTCGATTATCCGTCGATCAGGCGATGCAAACGATGCAAACCATGCTGGGTGACATTGAGCATGTAATGAATGACGTTGCCCACGGTAATCTGACTGGACGTATCCGGGCTGAAGGTCAGGGGGAACTGGCGATGCTCAAGGTAGCAATAAACACCTCGCTTGAGGATTTGAGCATGGCGCTTAAAACGGTTAACGACAACACGCGCCAGGTTGCTGCTGCAACCAGTCAGAGCAGTGATGCCATTGGTCAGATCAGTGACGGCGCGCAAAACCAGATGCGTGCAATTTCTCATGTTGCCAGCGCCGTGCGTCAGAGTTCAGTGTCGGTCAAAGATGTCACATTCAACACTGAAGCAGCAACTCGAAAGTCTCAAGAGTCAGTCAGTATCGTGAGAGCAGGCATGATTAAAATGGAACACATGGTAAATGTAGTGAACAGCATCGCCGAAAACTCTGAGAAAATTAATAAAATTACCGAGGTTATCGAAGGTATTGCTAATAAAACCAATTTGCTCAGTTTAAATGCGGCAATAGAAGCTGCGCGCGCCGGTGAACATGGGCGAGGTTTTGCAGTGGTGGCTGAAGAAGTGGGCAAGCTGGCGGCAAATAGTGCTGCACGAACACAAGAAATTGCGGGTTTTGTGCAGCAGGCGGTTACTGATGCGAGTAAAGCGGTTGAAACAGTTAGGGAGGTTTCTGCTGATATGGCACGCATTGAGGCAGGTTCAATTGAGGCGAACGCTATGTTGCAGCATATCTCGGCAGCGCTGGAGCAGCAAAATGCGGCCTTGCAGGGAATCAATGATAATGTGTTTAGTTTAAATCAGATTGGTCAGAGCAATGCGAGTGCGTCAGAGGAAATTACCGCTACTGTCGTGGAGTTGGCAAAAATTGCCGGTAACACGCGTAAACAAATGGACAAATTTAAGGTTTAAGCTAATCGATTTTCGTACAGGGTTGAATCCGCTTCCTGTTTTTCAGTCTCTCTCCCCTTTGCAATAGGGGGACGGAACAACACCAAAAAGGTAAGCGAAAATTACTACAGCGAGACCGCCAGGCAATTTAGAGCCATGAGCAGGAAATGTCGAGTACTCAGCAGGCAATTTAGAGTCATCAGAAGGGAGTATCGAGTACTTGGCAGGCTGTATCGAGTCATTGGCACCGCGTTACAAGCAACTGACATTGTTCACGAAGCAACTGAGATTGTTTATGAAGCAACTAACATTGCTCGCGGCGCATCTGAAATTGATGGAAAATCCCGTTAAATTGAATACAGCATCTGCCAAAGCAAGGCTGAATAGATAAAGAATCACGCCATAATTGTCGTCAATCGGATGCTTCGGTTTGCCTTCTGTTTACGGTCGTATGACCAATCGGTTTGATGTTGCGCGAATCATCTACGAACAATTAGAAAATTACCCTCATTGGCAGGGGCATAGAGCACTGCAAAATCGAATCATCAAATTATCACTAACAAGGAGAAAATTAACATGATTAAAAGCAAAGCCTATGCGGCACAGAGTGCAACAAGTCTTCTGGCGCCTTTTGAAATTGACCGCCGCACCCTAGGCGCTGACGACGTGCAGATTCATATCTTATTTTGCGGCGTCTGCCATTCAGACTTACATACTGCACGTAACGAGTGGAAAAACACAACCTATCCTTCCGTACCTGGACACGAAATTGTGGGTCGCATCGTCTCTGTGGGCGACAAGGTGCACGCTTTCAAGGTGGGTGATCTGGCCGGCGTAGGCTGCATGGTCGATAGTTGCGGGCATTGCCATCCTTGTCATGAAGGAGAGGAGCAATATTGCGAAAGTGGTTTCACAGGAACCTACAACGGGCCGGTGTTTGGGGGCGAAAATACCTTTGGTGGATATTCCCAGAGTATCGTCGTTAAAGCGTCCTTTGTCCTGAATATTAACCATGACGAAAAAGACTTGGCGAGTGTAGCCCCGCTGTTGTGCGCCGGGATTACCACTTATTCACCGCTGCGTCACTGGGGGGCGGGGCCGGGCAAAAAGGTGGGGATAGTCGGTCTGGGCGGCCTAGGTCACATGGGGGTTAAAATCGCCCGTGCGATGGGAGCCCATGTTGTACTGTTTACCACTTCAACCGGCAAGGTTGAGGATGGCAAGCGACTGGGTGCACACGAAGTCTGTATTTCCACCGATGCCGAACAAATGGCCAGCTACGCCAACCAGCTCGAT
Source organism: uncultured Nitrosomonadales bacterium (assembly GCA_903861075.1). Lineage (GTDB taxonomy): Bacteria > Pseudomonadota > Gammaproteobacteria > Burkholderiales > Gallionellaceae > Gallionella. The sequence goes on along the minus strand of CAIOSY010000026.1, from coordinate 4,318 downwards.
TTCATCTTGAATACAGTCGCAGCCCCCCATAATCTGGATGCCTATCTGCAGCTACTCAAGCTCGATGGCACGATGACCCTGGTCGGTGCGCCAGCGGAACCACATCCATCCCCTGCTGTATTCAACCTTATTTTGAAACGACGCCAGCTGGCTGGTTCGCTCATTGGCGGAATACGCGAAACACAGGAAATGCTCGATTTTTGTGCTCTGCATGGCCTGGTTTCGGATATCGAGTTGATTGATATGGATTACATCAATACGGCCTATGAGCGCATGCTCAAGAGCGATGTGAAATACCGCTTTGTTATTGACATGAGCACCCTCTGATAAGCGAATTAACCTTAAGGAAGAATCACGTGAGTAATTTATTTGAACCTCTTCAGGTAGGCGACCTGACGCTTCCCAACCGTATCGTGATGGCGCCTTTGACTCGCTGCCGCGCTAGTGACGGCCATATACCCAATGCATTGATGGCGGAATACTATGGCCAGCGCGCAGGCGCCGGCCTCATTATCAGTGAGGCAACTTGCGTTTCTCCTCAGGGTGTAGGCTTTCCGCATACTCCGGGAATTTGGTCTGAGGAGCAGGTGTCCGGCTGGATAAAGATCACCGATGCCGTGCATGCTGGCGGAGGCCGTATTTTTCTGCAGTTATGGCATGTTGGCAGGGTGTCCCATCCTTATTACCTAAATGGGGAACTGCCGGTTGCACCTAGCGCCATCGCACCCGCAGGTCATCTCCGTCTGCTTCGGCCTCAGTTGGAATATGTGATACCGCGTGCCCTCGACCTTGCTGAGCTTCCGGGCATAGTCGAGGATTACCGAAAAGCTGCAGAGAACGCAAAACGAGCCGGCTTTGATGGCGTCGAAGTTCATGGTGCCAATGGCTACTTGCTGGATCAATTCCTGCAAGACAGCACCAATAAACGTGACGATGTCTACGGTGGAATCATTGAAAATCGTGCGCGACTGCTGCTAGAAGTGACCGATGCGGTTATTTCGGTCTGGGGGACGGGCAGGGTGGGAATGCACCTTGCTCCCCGGGGAGATGCGCAGAGCATGGGTGATTCCGACCCCGCAGCTACTTTTGGTTATGTGGCGGAACAACTGGGAAAACGCAGCATCGCCTTTATTTTCACACGGGAATCCCTGGGTGAGAACCGCGTCAGTCCTGAGCTAAAAAGGCGTTTTGGTGGCGTTCTTATCGCCAACGAGGGATTTGATTCAAATACAGCCGGGCAGGTTATCGAGTCCGGAGAAGCGGATGCCGTTTCTTTTGGCAAACTGTTCATTTCAAACCCTGACTTGCCCGTGCGCCTGCAAACAAATGCCCCGTTAAACCGATTTGATACGGAAACTTTTTATGGCTACGGCTTGCACGATCTTAGCTTGGGCTATACAGACTATCCGGTGCTGTTCCGGTGAAGTAGGTTGTATGACCATATCGTTACGACTATAGATTGATTATAAACACCTTGTAAGTGACGCTGCCTTTGAGAATTTCACCTTCGATTGAGGGAGTGTAATTGAGTGTACTGTTTGCGTTGTTGAGTTGATAGTACAAAACAAAAAAACACGCCTAAGCGTGTTTTTTTGTTTAATGGGCAAAACCTATTATTTGTTGCCGTTACGGTTGCCGCCGAAGCTTGGGCGGTTATTGCCGCCGAAACTGGAGCGATCTCCACCACGGGGTGCGCCATTGCCGCCGTTGTTACTACGGGGCGCATTGCCGAAGCTGCGATCTGCACTGCGCGGTTGTTGTGACTGACCGCCGAAACCTGTACGAGCTTGCCCCCCGAATCCACCCGCGCCTTCATTGCGAGCAGGGTGACTATGACGGCTATCCGGTGCACTGTGATGGAAACCCGCGCCACCGTTGTTGCCGTTGCCGGCAAATGCTGAGCTACGATTGCCGCCGCCGAAACCACCGCCATTACCACCACCGAAACCGCCGCCGTTACCACGGTTGCCATTATAGCCGCCGCCGTTACCGCCGCCGAAACCACCGCCATTGCCACCACCGAAGCCACCGCTACGGCTGGGACCGCCGCGTGGACGATCAGAAGAAGGGGCGCCTGTACGCATTTTGTACTTAGGTTCCAATCCTTCAATGGTGTGCATCTTGATGCTTTGTTCAGTGTAACGTTCAATACGTTTCAGCAGTTGTGCGTCGCGATTAGATGCGAATGAAATTGCAATTCCTGATGAGCCACCGCGGCCGGTACGACCGATGCGATGGACGTAATCTTCGGCGAACTTTGGTAAGTCAAAATTGATGACGTGTGAAATACCGCGTACATCCAAACCCCGCGCTGCTACGTCAGTAGCAACCAGAATACGCACGTTACCGTTACGCATATTCAGTAGGGTACGATTACGTTCGCGCTGGCTCATGTCACCATGCAAAGCGGCAACTGAATGCCCTTGCGCTGAGAGTTGATCAGCCAGGCCGTCTGCATCGCGTTTGGTGGCGGTAAATACCAGTGCTTGATTAACTTCTGTGTCAGTCAGTAAGTGGCTGAGCATTTTGCTTTTGTGGGCAACGTCATCTGCGAACATCATGCGTTGTTCGATATTTTCGTGTTTGTCTTTGGCAGCCGATACATTGATGCGCTTAGGGGATTTGAGCAGGCGTGAAGCCAGATTGCCGACCACGCCTTCCAATGTTGCCGAGAATAGCAAGGTTTGACGTGTGGTTGGTGTTGCAGCTGCGATACGGTCCACATCATCCACGAAACCCATGTCCAGCATACGATCTGCTTCATCGAGTATCAGCACTTCCAGGCGAGAGAAATCAATGCGACCGCGTTCCAGATGATCAATCAGGCGACCCGGTGTTGCAACCAGAATATCGACATGGCTGGAGAGTAAACGGTTTTGTACTGGATAAGGCATGCCGCCTAAGATGCTGATGATCTTGAAACGCATGTTTTTGCCGTACTTGGTCGCAGCGTCACAAACTTGCTGGGCTAATTCGCGAGTGGGTGTTAAAACCAATACGCGCGGGCCTTTGCCGGGCATGGTTGAGGGTGTTGCCAGGCGATTTAGTGCGGGTAAAATAAATGCGGCTGTTTTACCACTGCCTGTTTGAGCAGAAGCCATGATATCGTGACCGGCGATGATTTCCGGAATGGCTTGGGCTTGGATGGGTGTTGGTTCTGTATAGCCGGTTTCGGCGATTGCTTTTAAAATTAAAGGGTTTAAATTCAGTTCTTCAAATGTCATGTTGCTTCCTTTTTTAAATCAAAGGACATCCTGTCGGCAGTCGGATAAGGGGCACATAGTGGGCGCCAGATTCGGGTCTGTCGAATTAGGGTATGTCCCTAAGGTAAGCGCAGGTGATAGTGCTACCCGTATCGGGTAGAGTGACAACCGGCGCAAAAAACATCGTTGCTAACCGGGAAGATCTGAAGTGCCTCGTGTTAATACGAAGACTTTTAGAACTCTTTAGACAGGCGCGCATTAAGCGCACGAGAGGTAGGTCGGAAACGATGAGCGAATACCGCATAAATTGCGGCAATTGCAGTATTATACATAGCTTAATAATAAAAGCCAGTTTTTTGTTATAGTAAAGTGCTTAACTTTCACGGTAAATTGATATGGCTATTGAAACTGAACTGAAATTACGCCTAAGTCCGACTGATCTTGCCTGTCTCAGGCGACATGGGGTGTTTAAGCTGCATCGCATAACGGATCCTGTGACACGGCGATTGCATAATATTTATTACGACACGCCAGAGCTGGGCGGTTTCAAATACCAACTGCAACAGTCAATGTTTGGTAGCAGTTTTGGCGAGTTCCATGTTCATCAGGAGCTCACTGTAAACCTCTACCGGCGTTCTAAATCCGAGTGATTTTCTCGGGCGCGTATTCAAGCTCCAGGCAATTTCATCCAGCTGTTCTTGCGTGTAAACCGACAGGTCTGAACCCTTGGGCAAGTACTGCCTGAGTAAGCCGTTGGTGTTCTCGTTCAAGCCGCGCTGCCACGGGCTGTGCGGATCACAAAAATACACTGCAACGCCTGTTCGCTCAGTGAGTTGCGCATGTTTGCTCATTTCGCGCCCTTGGTCGTACGTAAAGGTTTTACGCAGCTCTGGCGGAATCGCACTGAGTGCCTCACTAAATCCATCCAGGGCTGATTGCGCTGTGCCATCAAACATCTTGGCCAACACCACCATCAGCGTCGTGCGCTCAACCAGCGTGCCTATCGAAGTGCGATTCATCGCGCCTTTGATCAAGTCCGCTTCCCAATGACCGGGGATTAAACGATCTGTCACCTCCTGCGGGCGCTGGTGAATGCTCTGCATTTCCGCGATCTG
>CAIOSY010000025.1 GCA_903861075.1 uncultured Nitrosomonadales bacterium | reverse complement strand
GATGCCCGCCAGCTCTAACCGTGTTTCAGGCAGGATCTGTACATAATCAAGGGCGTAAAGACGCTCATCGTAGCAGCGTGACTCGATGGGCAACATGCTGGCCTTGATGGTCAGTTTGACATGCCCGACTTTCATGTCTTCCTGGCTAATGGGTATGTCAAAACCGCTGGTGGTCGCTTCGAGTGATAACGGTGTGCTATAGACCGTGTGGTCATTGATATCGACGCGCAACTTGGGTGAGGTTCCCGTCAGTGCTGAGGTTTTATAGCGTAATTTGAGTACCCCTGATGTGGGGGTTGAATCCACTGTCATAGGGAAAAAGACCGTGAATTCGTGGTCGTTGCTGGCGCCCTCAAAAATATTTCCCTTGATGAAGCCCATTTCATAAAGGGAAGTGATGCTGATGTCTGATTGACCTGACCCCAGTTTTTTTAGTGTGCCCAGATTCATCTGGGGTTCTGCATGTACGGTAACCACGCTTTTAAACGTGTCTAGCGTCGTCTCAGGACTGGATTTATCTGTTATGTGTTCAACCATTGTTTTGGCATAAGCCATGTTGGCACAAGACAGAATACACGCGATTAGTGCGTATAAACTAAGCTTCTTCATTAATCCCCCTGATTGCTACTTAAATATTTTGTCTGTGTGGCGATCACAACGCGGTTATTTTTTATGTTCTATAGGGCTGTCATTGCATATCTAAATTGTATGCTGTTGATTCCAATTCATAATTTTTATTATGTATCCGCTGTTGCTACTTGCTGTTTACTATTTGCCATGCATCGGCCTTATTCTTCATAGCTTAAATTACACTAAGCTTACATATATGGTGAGAATGTAACGTAATTACAATTTCTTGTAAAGAGTATACGTCAGCTTTTTCTTATGGGTATGTCATGCAACCTTATCAAGGTCGCAGTCTGTGTTACTTAGGCGGTGTTGGTGCGGCAGGTTCATCGTCCAGACGCTCATCTTCAAGCGGGTCATGGGGAGGATTGCCGTCGTAGACCAGATTTTCTCTGCGTTGCAGGTAGGCGTCGCGTATAAATGCGTAACGATCGATGATGGCATCTTCCATGACGGATTCGCCGGATAAGAGTTGTGTGCGCAGATTGACGGCGCGCGTGACATAAAGTTGATTGCGGGTGCGAACAGGATAGGTATTTGAGACTGGACTAATTTGACTGTCTCCCAGTAGGCCGATGCTGTCGCGAAATGAGCTCGGGCCGAGCAGGGGCAGCATGATATAAGGCCCGCTTTTTACGCCCCAGTAGCCCAAGGTTTGCCCCAAATCTTCATTGTGTTTTTCAAGATTCATGGAGGCAACATCCACTAAGCCCCCCACGCCTATTGTTGAGTTGACCAGAACGCGCATGCCATCGGATAAAGCCTGAATGAACTTTAATTGCAGTAAATCATTGGCGGTAACGATCACATCATCCAGATTGGAAAAAAAGTTGGTGACCAGCGTTTGGCCGGTTTTTGGCATGATTTTGTCATAACCCTGTGCCACGGGTTTGGCAACAGCCTTGTCTAGCGTGTCATTAAAGCGATAAACGCCCCGGTTAAATCCCTCAATCGGGTCGGCGGGGTTGGCTGCGCGGGTGTTCGCGCAGCCCGTTAACGAGGCAGTGATGACGAGGATTAAAAGCGGTATTGTTTTCATTTTGAGTCGGAAATAGGCTGCATAAAAAATGCGTTTATTTTGTCGTTAATTAAATGGCAGGGGCCAGGGATTCGACGTGTACTTTAAATTGCCCGCTGCTGCGTTCAGAAAAATAATGTGCCAGGCTATATTTAACCGGACGAAAAGCGATTTCATTCCAGGGGATGTGTGCTTCGCTGAAGAGTTTAACTTCCAGACTTTCTATGCCGGGCTCAAAATCTAAATCCAGCAATTGCGCCCTGAATATTAAGTGCACCTGATTGATGTAAGGTAAGCTGTACATGGCATAAAAATCGATAATTTCAATGCGGGCACAGGCTTCTTCGCGTGTTTCACGTATCGCTGCATCGGCGGTGCTTTCGCCATTTTCCATGAATCCGCCGGGTAAGGTCCACAGCCCGTAGCGTGGCTCGATTGCGCGACGACACAACAAAACTTTGTCTTCCCAAACAGGTAGCGAGGCCACCACCAGTTTGGGGTTAAGGTAGTGCGTTATGCCGCAAACGGTGCAGATGTGTCTGGGGCGATTGTCGTCAGCCGGGATACTTAATGCGACGGGCGCGCCGCAGGCTGAACAATAGTTCATTTCCAGAATTGCCACCATGTTTTCCCCGGTTTGTTTTCATCTGCAGTCGCGGATGAGTTGTTCGCCAATACGCGTTTTGCGGCATCCCGCAACTCAGTCATGCCCATTGCGTCATAGGCTTGTATCATCACCTGCAAGGCATCCCGTGTTGCGGGCGAGTTTGGATATTGCTTGATAATGCTTTGTGCGCGATTAACCGCGGCGATATAAGCGCCCCGGCGCAGGTAATAACTGGCTACATGGAGTTCGTGCAAGGCAAGCGTGTTGACCAGATATTGCATGCGGAGCCGGGAATCAGCTGCATATTTACTGTTGGGATAGCGGGTGATCAATTCTTTAAAGGCGGTGAACGACTCTTGTAGTGCTTGAGGGTCGCGTTCGGCCGCATCCTGACCTGAGATGGTGGTGAGTACGCTCATCTCGCCGTTAAAGGTGGCTAATCCTTTGACGTAATAGGCATAATCTACATGTGTATTGTTTGGAAATTGTTTGATAAACCGATCCGCGGTGGCGATAGCAGGTTCAGGCTCAGCCTGACGATAATAGGCGTAAGCCATTTCCAGCATGGATTGTTGCGCATATTGACCGTAAGGATAGCGAGATTGCAATGTCTCATACAGCTTGATTGCTGTAGCATAGCCACCGCCATCCAGTTCCGTTTTGGCCTGATGATACAGCTCTTCTGCGGACAGACGTTTGGATACATCGGAGGCGTCACCTGTCGGTAGCGGATCGAGTAAACTGCAAGCAGTTAACGTAAGTAACAAAAATACAGCTAAACTATGGCGCATGACTGAACCCGAAAAAAATATGAGTGATTATAACGCAAACCCCACGAGTCAAGATGTAATCCATTTTGTTATTCCCACCGAATGTGCAGGGCTACGACTTGATCAAGCCCTGGCAAAACTTTTGCCCGACTATTCGCGTAGCCGTTTGCAAACTTGGGTGAGCCTGCAACAAGTGCTGCTCGACGGACAACCGGCGATCTCCAAACAAAAAGTCTGGGGTAAAGAAGCACTGACGGTGCTGCCGCAAGTGCAGCAGTCCGAGCAGCCTTATTTGGCGGAAGCGATTCCGTTGAATATAATTTATGAAGATGATGACCTGTTGATCATCAATAAGCCTGTTGGTCTGGTCGTGCATCCGGGCAGCGGGAATTGGCAGGGTACGCTGCTCAATGCGCTGCTGCACCATTGGCCCGCGTTGGCTTATGTTCCGCGTGCCGGTATTGTGCACCGTCTGGATAAGGATACCAGTGGTCTGTTGGTGGTGGCAAAAACGTTGATTTCTCAGACTAATCTGGTTCGTCAATTACAGGAACGATCCGTAAAGCGTGAATATCTTGCCTTGGTGCACGGTGAATTGTTGCATGGCGGTTTTGTCGATCAGCCTATAGGACGCCATCCCTCGAATCGCGTAAAAATGGCGGTGATTGAAACGGGCAAGGAAGCTGTGACGCATTATAAAGTTGAACGTGCCTATCCGAGTTGTACCTTGTTGCGTTGTTCACTTGAGACAGGTCGTACTCACCAGATTCGTGTGCATATGGCCTATTTGCGTCACCCATTGGTGGGGGATAGCGTCTATCTGTCAGGGCCGCAAAAATGTGTGTTGCCGCTGCGTGAGTTACTGACTAAATTTCCGCGTCAGGCGCTGCATGCCAGTCGGCTTGCACTCCAGCATCCGGTGAGCGGTGAAAGGATGGAGTGGCATGTGGCGATGCCTGAAGATATGCAGCAACTGCTCAATCATATTCGTGACCGGCTAGTCACGGTTACTGACCTTACTGACGCTTAACGAAGATGTCTAGGGCCGTGGCTCCGTATTTCCTGATTCCAGACTGGCCTGCGCCCGCCACTGTCAGGGCGATACAAACGACGCGGGCGGGCGGGGTGAGTTTGCCGCCATTTTTCAGTTTGAATCTGGGCGATCATGTCGGAGATGCCCATCTTGCAGTGAGGCATAATCGCGCCTTGTTGCGTGAGCGACTTCCTTGTGAGCCCTTTTGGTTAAAACAGGTTCATGGCACGCGCGTGGTGAGTGCCGGGCGCGAGCATACCACTCCGGAGGCGGACGCCTGTATCAGCAGAGGGGGCGGGGTGTGCGGGGTCATGAGCGCTGACTGTTTACCCGTTTTGTTATGTGACGAGGCAGGTTTGGTTGTTGCCGCCGTTCATGCAGGCTGGCGAGGGTTGGTTGCGGGTGTGCTGGATACGACGGTCAGCGCGATGCAGGTTCCACCCTCAACGCTGATGGCGTGGCTAGGGCCTGCAATTAGTCAAACTGCATTCGAAGTGGGTGATGAGGTGCGTGCGCAGTTTGTCCGTGCTGATCCTGCTGCGGCTGCCGCTTTTGTGCCCGGTGGGCGCGGAAAATATCTGGCTGATCTTTATTTTTTGGCCAGATTACGCCTGAATTCATTGGGTATATCAAACATATACGGCGGAGATCGCTGCACCTTTGCAGAGGGGGGGCAGTTTTTCTCTTATCGTCGCGAGGGTGTAACCGGTCGACAGGGCACGTTTATCTGGTTGGAAGCGACTGCAGGCATCAATCTGAACCGTGATGATCCTCATGATTGATGCATGGTTATGCTGCATATAAATTTGCAGGCACGTTTGTCAGGGCGCAATCCGTTATAATCCGCGCCCGTAATAAATTGAATGGATTTCATGAGCGTTTTGTTATGGATTATAGCGGCTAGCCTGGTAGGCGGAGCCCTGAGTGTGTTATGCGCTGCTTTATTTGCGCTAAATGCCCGTGCGCATTGGGTAAATGCTTTAGTCAGTTACGCCATAGGCGCATTGCTGGGCGCCGTTTTTATTGATATTTTGCCCGAGGCGATCACGCTCACAAAAAATCCTGCGGCGCTGGGCGCGACGATACTGGTTGGTATTTTGCTGTTCTTTACGCTGGAAAAATTGTTACTGTGGCGGCATTGTCACCATCATCATTGCGAAGTCCATGAGCCGCATGAAACATCGACACAGGGGCGTAGCGGCATGATGATTATGGTGGGGGATACCTTCCATAATTTTGTCGATGGCGTAATTATTGCTGCGGCATTTATGACTGATGTACAACTTGGTATCGTCACCGCTCTGGCGATTATTGCCCATGAAATTCCTCAGGAAGTGGGGGATTTCATGATTTTGCTGCATTCGGGTTACAGTAAAACGCAAGCCTTGATGCTTAATCTGATTTCTAGTTTAGCGACCTTGGTCGGGGGCGTACTTGCCTATTTTGCCTTGCAGTCGCTGCAAAACATCGTGCCGACTTTACTGGCGCTGGCGGCGGCGAGCATGATCTACGTCGCGGTGGCCGATCTGATACCCGGCTTGCATCAACGTACCCGTTTGCGTGACACGGTAGAGCAAGTCTCACTTATCGTGGCGGGTGTGTCTTCGATATTTTTAGTCAACCTGTTGGTTGGCGTTTGACTCTGAAAGAAAAGATGAATAATTCAATCCCTAAAGTCGGTTTTGTCTCACTCGGTTGTCCTAAGGCAACGGTGGACTCCGAACATATCCTGACCCGGCTGCGTGCAGAAGGTTATCTGATTTCTGATTCCTATCAGGATGCGGATCTGGTTGTGGTCAATACGTGTGGCTTTATCGACAGTGCCGTGGCGGAATCCTTGGATGCCATCGGTGAAGCGCTGGCAGAAAACGGTAAAGTGATTGTGACCGGCTGTCTGGGGGCAAAGGGCGATGTGGTGAAGCTGGCGCACCCTAAGGTGTTGGCGGTGACAGGTCCTCATGCAACGGATGAAGTCATGGAAGCCGTGCATCAGCATTTGCCTAAACCGCATGATCCTTACAGCGATCTTGTGCCCGCCCAGGGCATACGCCTGACCCCCAAACATTATGCCTATTTGAAAATTTCTGAAGGCTGTAACCATCGTTGTACCTTCTGTATCATTCCAAGCTTGCGAGGCGATCTTGTCAGTCGTCCGGTGGGCGATGTGATGGCGGAAGCGGAAAATCTGGCTAATGCCGGGGTCAAAGAGCTGCTGGTAATTTCGCAAGACACCAGCGCCTATGGCGTGGACGTGAAATATCGCACCGGTTTTTGGGGCGGGCGTCCGTTAAAAACGCGCATGACGGAATTGGCGGTTGCGCTGGGGACACTGGGTGTTTGGGTGCGTTTGCATTACGTTTATCCTTATCCTCATGTAGACGAAGTGATTCCATTGATGGCGCAAGGCAAGATACTGCCTTATCTGGATATCCCGTTTCAGCATGCGAATGCGCGCATATTGAAATTAATGAAGCGTCCTGGAAATAGTGACGGAGTGTTGGCGCGTATTAAACAGTGGCGTGAAATCTGTCCTGATCTGGTGTTGCGTAGCACCTTTATTGTCGGCTTCCCCGGTGAGACGGAGGAAGAGTTTGAAGAGTTGCTGGATTTTATCGAGGCAGCGCAACTGGATAGAGTCGGTGCGTTCATTTATTCGCCCGTGGACGGCGCTGTCGCGAATGATTTACCCGATCATGTGCCTGTCGATGTGCAGGAAGAACGTCTGGCGCGTTTGATGTGGCTACAGGAAGAAATCAGCGAAGAAAAGCTTAAACTAAAAATAGGCAAGACTTTGAGCGTGCTGGTGGATGAAGTCGACGAGGAAGGCGCTATCGCCCGCAGCTATGCGGATGCCCCTGAAATCGATGGTCAGGTATATATTGTTGATGGTCAAAACCTGAACGTCGGCGATAGAGTAGAGGTTGTGATTACCGATTCTGATACCCATGATTTGTGGGGTGAATTGGTTTAATTTGCCGCTTGCATCGTCCCTGATTCCCCGATATTCTGTGCCTGTGACTACGGGTGTCATAACATGAGCGGGAGAATTTAATCATGGATAAGCAATTAGCGGAAGTTGAAAGTATCGCCTGCGATATTTGCCGTAAGGAAGTACCTGTTTCTGAGGCGACAATTCCTGAGGCGGTTGATTATGTCGTGCATTTTTGCGGGTTGGCGTGTTATGAAAAATGGCAAAAAGAAAGCGAGACGTCAGATAAATAGCACGTTTTTGTATTGAGCGATGCTGTCAATGTAACTAAAGCCTCTTGCCATTCAGGTAAGGGGCTTTGATTTAGGTGCGTCAGGGGTTTGATCTGCGTTGAAAAAGGCGACCGCTTCGGCTTCAATCCGGGTGCGTTTCATTGGCGGCAGACTTTGCCAGATGCGTTTTCCGTATTGTTTCGTAATCAGGCGCGGGTCGCAAATCATCAGTACACCCCGGTCGGTTTCGTCGCGGATTAAACGACCTGCTCCTTGTTTTAAGGTGATGATGGTGCGCGGTAACTGATATTCCATAAAGGCGTTGCGGCCTTGTTTGGTGATTTGCGCAATGCGTGCGGCCAGTACGGGGTCGTCGGGTGGCGCGAACGGCAGCTTGTCGATGATGACCAGCGATAAGGCTTCGCCTCTGACATCGACCCCTTCCCAGAAAGACTGGCTGCCTAGTAATACCGCGTTGCCGTGTTCACGAAAACGTGTCAAAAGTTCGTTGCGCGAGCCTTCACCTTGTAGCAATAAGGGGTAGTTCCAGCCGCGCTGTTCAAATTCGTCGATTAAAATTTCATGCGCTCGCTGCATAGCCCGTAGACTGGTGAACAGTAAGAAAGCGCGGCCGCGACTGGCGTCCAGCATGGGTAGTGCGGCCTGTATGACCGCCTCTGTATAGCCTTCGCTATTGGGTTCAGGCAGGCTGCCCGGCACATACAATAACGCCTGTTTTTCGTAATCAAACGGACTGTCCCAGCAGGCCGTAACGGCTTTGAGCAAGCCCATCTCACTTTGATAATGAGAGAAATCCTGTTTTACAGCCAATGTGGCCGACGTAAATACCCAGGCGCGTGCCGTGCTGCCGATCTGTTTTTCGAAAATGTCGGCGATAGACAGCGGCGTTGAGTTAAGTTGTAGTGAATGATGATATACCTCCAGCCAGCGTACTTTGTCATCGGCTTTATCGTCCTGCCAGTTTTTAAGCAGTAGTGAAAATGACTGTGCGCGTTGCCAGCAATTCTCCAGTCCTTCGCTGCGCGCAGCCTGGCTTTCCAGCATCTGGTTAAGTTGTTTGAGCTTTTCGCTCAGGTTTTTTAATTGTGGCGCGAAATCCTTGAAGGCTTCGGTTGCAATCGCCGGCATGCGACCCTCTTTTTTGAACACGAGGCGCAGATCGCGCGCGGCTTTGTCGAGTTCATCGCAGGCTTTTGGCAGGAGAGCGAAATCCTTGGCAGAAGTCAGTGCTTCGATACGAGTGTCTTGAGCCAAGTCAAGTAATTGTGATGTGGACAGATTTTCGCCGAAAAACAGGCTGGCCGTTTCCGGTAGTTGATGAGCCTCATCGAATATCACCGTATTGCAGGCGGGTAAGAGTTCCGCTACGCCTTCGTCCCTCAACATGACATCGGCAAAAAACAGGTGATGATTGACGACCACGATGTCTGCCTTCATGGCTTCACTGCGTGCGTGAAGGACGAAACATTCCTTATGATTAGGGCATTCTTGTCCCAGGCAGTTTTCACGAGTCGAGGTTACTTGCATCCAGATGGGTGCATTTTCCGGTACATCGGCTACGCCGCTTTTGTCGCCGGTATTGCTGACTTTAGCGTATTTTTTTATTTTTCCCAGATGCTTGATATCTTCACGGCTGGCAAAACGGCCATCGTTTGCGGTGCGTTCCAAATGGTAATGACACACATAATTGGCGCGGCCTTTGAGTAATGCGATGGAAACCGGGGCTTTTAAGGCATCGCGTACCATAGGCAAATCCTTCTGGAACAGTTGATCCTGCAAGTTTTTTGTTCCAGTGGAAATAATGACTTTTCCGCCACCGAGTAACGCGGGGACCAGATAGGCAAATGTTTTTCCGGTACCCGTACCTGCTTCTGCAACCAGAATGCTATTGTTTTTGATGGCATCCGCTACGGCCAGTGCCATTTCGCGCTGTTGCGCGCGGGGACGAAACGAGGTTACCTCGCTGGCCAGCGGACTGAGTTCGGAAAAGAAACGGGCAACTTCGTTAGACATGGCTGTGACCATAAAAAAATCAGCTGTGATGGTATCGCAAACAGCAGACTTTTGGCTGACTAAATAATCCGCATGGATAAATCGAGGGCCTCAATATCTTTGGTGAGTGTTCCTATGGAGATGCGATCAACGCCCGTTTCTGCAATTTCACGCAGACCCGATAAGGTGATCCCTCCGGAAGCTTCCAGTTCTGCACGACCCGCAGTATGCTTGACGGCAAAACGTAAGGCTTCAACATCGAAGTTGTCGAGAAGGATGAGTTTGGCGCCGGCGAGGAGTGCCTCATCCAGTTGCATGATATTTTCCACTTCAATCTGCACGCTGACGCCAACCGGTGCCAGGGCAAGGGCGGCGGTCATTACAGCGGCAATGCTGCCGGCTGCGGCAATATGGTTTTCCTTGATTAAAATCCCGTCAAATAATCCCGCACGCTGATTGTATCCCCCGCCCATGCGCACGGCGTATTTTTGGGCATGACGCAGTCCGGGCAAGGTTTTTCGTGTATCCATGATTTTAACCGGCAAGCCTGATACGGCATCCACATAACGGCGGGTGTGTGTGGCAGTAGCCGATAAGGTTTGCAGAAAATTCAGTGCGCTGCGCTCTCCTGTTAACAGGGCGCGAGTCTGGCCTGTGATTTCGCATAGTAGTTGTCCCGGACGGATGTAATCACCATCCCCTGCCTGCCAGCGAATATCGCAGTGGGGATCCAGAGCCATAAAGCTGCCATCAAACCATTGAGTGCCACAGAGGATACCGCTTTGCCGGGTGATGATACGGGCGGTGGAAACGGATAGTTCGGGCAGTAGCTTTGCGGTTAAATCACCGCTGGAAATATCCTCATCCAGCGCGTTTTGAATGTTGTCTTGTATATATTGGGCTGTCACGGCGGTTTACAGTATTTTTCAGGCAAGGAGGCGTAGTATAAAGGAAGTGCAGATGACTTGAAATTTCTTCCTCGTCCCCCCAACTGCATTTCATTCGTTCGTTAATCTTCCGGGAGTACATCATGCGTTTTGATAAATTCACCACTAAGTTGCAACAAGCGCTCACCGATGCGCAAAGTTTGGCGGTCGGCTCAGATTCTCAGTTTATCGAGCCGCAGCATTTACTGCTGGCGATGTTAAATGACGCCGATAGCGGCGCCAATTCTTTGCTTGCCCGTGCCGGAGGTAATGTTAATGCATTGAAAGTGGCGCTGAGTGATGCGGTTTCGCGTCTGCCTAAAGTGGAAGGTCACGGTGGAGAAGTTCAAGTGGGACGTGATCTTTCGAATTTGTTTAATTTAACCGATAAGGAAGCACAAACGCGTGGTGATCAGTTTATCGCCAGTGAAATGTTTTTGCTGGCAGCCACCGCTGATAAAGGCGAGACCGGTCGTTTGCTAAAAATGCACGGTGTGGCGCGGGCGCCGTTGGCGCAGGCGATTGCGGCGGTGCGCGGCGGAGAGTCTGTAGGTTCTCAGGAAGCGGAAGGTCAGCGCGAGTCGCTGAAAAAATACACGGTAGATCTGACTGAACGCGCCAGACAGGGGAAGCTAGACCCTGTGATTGGACGCGATGATGAAATCCGGCGTGCAATTCAAGTGTTGCAACGCCGTACAAAAAACAATCCTGTCTTGATTGGTGAGCCTGGTGTCGGTAAGACGGCCATCGTCGAAGGTCTCGCGCAACGCATAGTCAATGGCGAAGTTCCCGAATCACTTAAGGGGCGTAAGGTGTTGAGTCTGGATATGGCGGCTTTGCTGGCGGGTGCTAAATACCGTGGAGAATTTGAGGAGCGTTTGAAAAACGTCCTCAAGGAACTGGCGATGGAGTCTGATCAGTCATCGGGCGGTCACTCCATTGTTTTTATCGATGAGCTACATACCATGGTGGGTGCAGGGAAGGCAGAAGGCGCGATGGATGCGGGCAATATGCTAAAACCTGCCCTGGCGCGCGGTGAGTTACATTGTGTGGGTGCAACCACGCTGGATGAATATCGCAAATATATAGAAAAGGATGCCGCGCTTGAACGGCGTTTTCAAAAAGTACTGGTGGAGGAGCCTTCAGTAGAGTCCACCATCGCCATTTTGCGGGGTTTACAGGAACGTTACGAGTTACATCACGGCGTGGATATCACGGATCCTGCCATTATCGCTGCGGCAGAATTATCTCACCGTTACATTACCGATCGATTTTTACCCGATAAGGCGATAGATCTGATTGATGAGGCGGCTTCACGCGTGAGAATGGAAATCGACTCCAAGCCTGAGGTGATGGATAAGTTGGAGCGTCGCTTGATACAGCTCAAGATCGAGAGAGAGGCCGTGAAAAAGGAAAAAGATGATGCCTCGAAGAAGCGTTATAGTCTGATTGAAGAAGAAATCGTGAAATTGTCGCGTGACTACGCGGATCTTGAAGAAATCTGGAAGTCAGAAAAAGGCGCGGCACAAGGCACAGCGCATCTTAAAGAGGAAATGGAGCAGGTGAGAGCCGAGATGGTGAGATTGCAACGCGAGGGGCGGCTAGAGCAGGTCGCCGAATTGCAATACGGTAAATTGCCTCAGTTGGAGGCGAAACTTAAAGACGCCGTACATGCGGAAGAACATAAGCCCAAAAATCGCTTATTGCGTACCCAGGTGGGTGCGGAAGAAATTGCCGAGGTGGTCAGTCGTGCGACGGGTATTCCGGTGTCCAAGATGATGACCGGTGAGCGAGACAAGTTGCTTAGGATGGAAGATAAGTTGCACGAACGGGTTGTAGGGCAGGACGAGGCAGTGCGTCTGGTGTCGGATGCAATACGCCGTTCCCGTTCTGGTTTGTCAGACCCGAATAAACCCTATGGTTCTTTCCTGTTTTTGGGGCCGACGGGGGTGGGCAAGACCGAACTTTGCAAGGCGCTGGCCGGCTTTATGTTTGATGCGGAAGATCATTTAATCCGCATAGACATGAGTGAATATATGGAAAAACATTCCGTCGCTCGCTTGATTGGTGCGCCGCCCGGTTATGTGGGATATGAAGAAGGCGGCGGGCTGACGGAAGCGGTTCGTCGTAAACCTTATTCCGTGATTTTGCTCGATGAAGTTGAGAAGGCTCATCCTGATGTATTTAACGTATTGTTGCAGGCGCTGGACGATGGCCGGATGACAGACGGACAGGGACGGACGGTTGATTTTAAGAATACGGTCATTGTCATGACATCGAACCTCGGTTCGCAGATGATACAACAGATGTCGGGCGATGATTATCAAGTGATTAAACTGGCGGTGATGGGAGAGGTGAAAAGCTACTTCCGTCCTGAATTTATCAATCGTATCGACGAAGTGGTGGTGTTTCACGCCCTGGATGAAAAGAATATTCAGTCGATTGCCGGTATCCAGTTGCAGTATTTGGAGCAACGTTTAGCGGCAATGGAAATGAAGCTGACGCTAAGCGATAGTGCCTTGGCTGAAATTGCGACCGCGGGTTTTGATCCGGTGTATGGTGCCAGACCTTTGAAACGTGCGATTCAGTCACAACTGGAAAATCCCTTGGCAAAACTGATACTGGAAGGGCGCTTTACCGCAAAAGACACGATAGCGGTGGATTGCAAAGGCGGGGTGATGAAATTTGAAAAAGCGTAATTTTAGCTAAGCGTGTGAAAAAGCCCGGCATTGCCGGGCTTTTTCATGACGCGATGTTTATTTGACGGGTGGAATTTCTTTTTTAGGTTTTTTAACTTCTTTGTTTTTGCGTTGCTGACCTTTAGCCATGTTAGTTCTCCTTGTGAGTACGACAGAAAATGGATTACCCTGAACATCTTGTTTCAATACGCAGACCGTTTCCGATTCAGGATTATAACTGGCTATGCATCAGATTTCGATACGTGTGCCCATCTCAATGACACGGTTAGTTGGAATTTTGAAGAAATCCGCTGCATTCAGGGCATTTTTAGATAACGACAGGAACAAACGCTCGCGCCATTTCATCAAGCCCGGCTTGGGAGCCGAGACTATCATCGCCCGTGAAATAAAGAATGAAGTACTCATCATATCAAAAGGCAAGCCCCATGACGCGCACAATTCCAGTGCGGCGGGTAAGTCAGGCATCTCCATAAAACCGTAGAATATACGCACGCGAAAGAAGTTTTTACCCAGGTCATCCACCAGAATCCGGTTGCCTTTTGTGACATAAGGTTTGTCTTCGACAATCACGGTTAGCAGGATGTTGCGCTCGTGCAGTACCTGATTGTGTTTGAGATTGTGCAGTAATGAGGCGGGTGCGCCCTCACCCGGTCCGGTTAAAAAAACGGCGGTACCGTATACTCGGGGCATGTTGTCTGCATCATCCAGAACGACCCGCATCGGAATCGATTTGCGGGCGATTTCCTCAAATAGTAATTTTCGTCCGCGCTTCCAGGTCGTGAGTACGGTGAAGGAAATCATGGCTACGCCTAACGGAAACCAGCCGCCTTGCGGAATTTTCATGGCATTGGCTGAAAAATAAGCCAGATCAACCACAAAGAAGGTGCCGATTAACGGCCAAACCAGCAGAGGCGACCAGCGCCACGCCACGACGACAAAGGCAATCAGTATTGTGTCTATCATCATGGTGCCGGTGACGGCGATCCCGTAGGCGGCGGCCAGGTTGCTGGAGCTTTGAAATGTCAGTACCAGAAATATCACCGCCAGATACAGTGTCCAGTTGGTGAAAGGAACGTAGATTTGACCCTGCGCCTTGTCGGAGGTTTGGCGAATTTCCATGCGCGGCAAAAATCCCATTTGTACCGATTGGCTGGCAACCGAAAATGCCCCTGAGATGACGGCTTGCGAGGCGATGACAGTGGCTGCAGTGGCAAGCAACACCATCGGGATCAGCGCCCATGCCGGAGCCAGCAGATAAAACGGATTTTCGATGGCGTGTGGATTTTGCAGTAGCAATGCGCCTTGACCGAAGTAATTGAGCACCAGTGCGGGTAATACGAATGAAAACCAGCTCAGGCGTATCGGATATTTACCGAAGTGTCCCATGTCGGTGTACAAGGCTTCGCCGCCGGTGACCGCCAGTACGATGGCGCCGAGTGCAAGGAAGGAAATCCAGGGGTCGGCGCTTAAAAAATGATAGGCATAAAACGGATTAATCGCCCACAAAACTTGTGGACTATGCACAATCGATATGACGCCGAAGCAGGCCAGGCAGGTAAACCAGAAAATCATGATCGGGCCGAACGCCAGGCCTACGACACCCGTGCCATGTTTTTGAATGAAGAAAAGGGCCGTCAGAACGAGGATGACAACGGGAAGGATGAAATCCTTGAAGTTGGGCGAGATAATCGCTAATCCTTCCACAGCGGATAAAACCGAGATGGCCGGGGTAATCATGCTGTCACCGTAGAATAAGGCGGCGGCAAATACACCGAGCGCGGTGATGACCCACTTGATCTTTGGGCGCTTGGCGGTCATTTCACTCACCAGTGCCAGCAAGGCGAGGGAGCCGCCTTCGCCGCGATTGTCGGCCTGCATGATGACGGCGACATATTTGATTGAGACTAGCAACATGATGGTCCAGAACATTACCGACAGCACGCCGAGAATATTCGCTTCAATCACTGGTAAGGCATGGTGGCCGGAAAAGGTTTCTTTCAGCGCGTACAGCGGGCTGGTGCCAATATCGCCATACACTACGCCGATGGCACCCAGCAGTAATGTGGGCAGTTTTTGTTTCGTCACACTCATGTTGGTTGTCCCTGAATTTTCTTCTCTGCGGAAGAATGATGCTGCACTTTACACTTGCTTGGGGCTGGAAACAATCTTGTCGTGTTCAAGGGCGAAAAACAAAATGACCGCAAGCGGTCATTTTGTCTGGTCGGATAGAACTAGGTGTTCCGTGCTGACAGTCTTTCTGCTGCTCTGACCGTATTGGCGACCAGCATGGTGATGGTCATTGGTCCGACGCCACCGGGAACAGGCGTGATGTAACCGGCCACTTCTTTTACGCTGGCAAAATCCACATCGCCAACTAATTTGCCCTCCGCATTACGATTGATGCCCACGTCTATCACCACCGAACCCGGTTTGACCATGTCGCCAGTGATGAAGTTGGCTCGTCCTACTGCCGCGATCAAAATATCGGCGTCCCTCGTGTGCTTGGCCAGATCAACGGTTTTAGAGGTGCATATCGTTACCGTGGCATTTTTTTGCAATAGCATCAGTGCCATCGGTTTACCGACGATATTGCTGCGACCCACCACCACAGCATGTTTCCCCTCGATGTTAATGCCGGTTTTTTCCAGCATCACCATCACGCCATAAGGCGTGCAGGACGGAAAGGGCGTCTGGCCTGTCACGAGTGCGCCCACATTCTTTTCATGAAAGCCATCGACATCCTTGTCCGGATTGATTGCTTCGATGACTTTGTGTGCATCCAGATGACGAGGTAAGGGCAATTGCACCAGAATACCGTGTATCTTCGGGTCGTTATTCAAGCGTTCAACGGCGTCGAGTAAGGCGGCTTCTGTGGTGTCGGCAGCGAGTTCGACATGTATAGAGTAAAGCCCGAGTTCGGCGCAGGCTTTAACCTTGTTGGCAACGTAAACTTTAGAGGCGGGATCGTTGCCGACGATAATGACTGCCATGCCCGGTGTTGTGCCGTGCGCAATTAAATGATCCGCACGTACTTTCCACTCGGCACGAACCTCGGCCGCGATCGTCTTGCCGTCAATAATGAGTGCCGTCATTATTTGCCTGCTAGGGTTTTTTTATAGGCGGCAAGGCCGTTTAGGATTTCAGTATGCGCGGCTTCAACGCCTTCAAAACCGCGAATCTTGACCCATTTTCCAGGTTCTAAGGCCTTGTAAAGTTCAAAGAAGTGTTTGATCTGTTCCAGTGTGATCTTCGGTAGATCACTATAAGACTGAACTTCGTGGTACAGCGGGGTGAGCTTGTCGGTAGGGACAGCGATAATTTTGGCATCATCTCCGCCTTCATCACTCATTTGCAGTACGCCTACCGGACGGCAAGGGATAATTGCACCGTGAACGATAGGGAAAGGGGTAATCACCAATACATCGACCGGGTCGCCATCATCTGCGATGGTTTCAGGAATAAAGCCATAGTTACACGGGTAACGCATTAAGGAACCGATGAAGCGATCGACAACCAGGACGCCGGAGGATTTATCGACTTCGTATTTTACAGGATCCGCGTGCTTTGGAATCTCAATGATGACATTGCATTCATGGGGTAATTTGTTTCCGGGACGGACGTTCAGCAAGCTCATGGCATCTCCTTAAAATAAAGTTTAATGGGAAAACGATCTGATTATAAGCGATGCGGGCGGCGCTAGTCGTGTCGAATTTCGGTTAAGATGTCGTCACTTTACTCACGGAGACGATGTTATGACAAAGCAACTAATCGGTAAAATGGTCATTGGTCAATCAGGTGGTCCTACTGCCGTTATCAATCAGTCACTGGTGGGCGCCATATTGGCGGCTCGCCAACACGCTAATATTACGGGGATTTTGGGTGCGCACCACGGCATTGCCGGAATTATGAAAGAAGATTTTATCGATTTGACGACGCAAAGCGTTGAGCAACTCGAATTGGTTGCTCAAACCCCGGCGGCAGCTTTAGGTTCTGTGCGTTTGAAACCGGGTCGTGCTGAATGCGAAAAAGTGTTCGAGGTGTTCAAGAAACATGATGTGCGCTACTTCTTCTATGTAGGCGGAAATGATTCAGCTGAAACCGCACATATCATCGCTGAAATGGCAAAAGAAGCGAATTATGATTTTTGCACCGTACATATTCCTAAAACCATAGACAACGATTTAAAAGTGACCGATCACTGTCCGGGTTTTGCATCCGCCGCGCGTTTCGTGGCGCTGGCTTTTATGGGGGATGATCGTGATAACAATGCCTTGCCTGGCATTAAAGTCAATGTGGTCATGGGACGTAGCGCAGGATTTTTGACTGCGGCCGCAGCGCTGGCGCGTCAATCTGAAAGTGATGGCCCGCACCTGATTTATTTGCCGGAACGTGTATTCAATATCGAGTCCTTTCAGCAGGATGTGCGCGATGCCGTCGCTAAATATGGTCGTTGTGTGATCGCGGTATCTGAAGGTATCACGGATAAAGAGGGTAACCCTATCTCCACCAATGGCGAAAAGGATTCTCACGGCAATATCCAGTTATCCGGTAGCGGTGCGCTGGGCGATGCACTGGCAGCCCTTGTGAAAGCGGCTTTCCCGGGTGAAAAAGTTCGCGTTCGCGCCGATACTTTCGGTTACTTGCAACGCTCATTTCCGACGATTATCTCGCCTATCGATGCAAGAGAAGCGCGCGAAGTGGGTGAGTTTGCAGTGAATCACGCAGCGACTACCGGCGAGCCCGGTTCGGTATCGATTCGTCGTTTATCCAGTGTTCCATATCAAAGCACCTGCTTTATTACGCCATTGTCATCTGTGGCGCGCGAAGCAACTGAGATGAAAGATGAATATATCAATGCCGCAGGGAACGATGTCACTCAGGCGTGGATTGATTATGTCGCCCCGCTGGTGGGTGATTTGCCTGAAATCGGCCGTCTGTAACAGGTTTTAAGTTCATAAACCGGCGAGATGCCGGTTTTTTTTGTGTTGAAGGATGTATGGGTATGAGTGAGATAACAAACAAGGTTTCTGTATTATTTGTTTGCATGGGCAATATTTGCAGGTCCCCCACTGCGGAAGCGGTATTTCGTGATTATGTTGAGCGTGCCGGATTGGTAAATTCAATTTTGATCGATTCTGCGGGGACGCATGATTATCATATTGGTCATTCGCCTGATATGCGTTCGCAACAGGCGGCAAGTGGTCGTGGTTATGATATGAGTGATTTGCGCGGGCGCAAGTTTGAATATCAGGACTTCGAGCGTTTTGATTATATATTGGCGATGGATAAGGCAAATCTTGCCATCTTGCAATCGCTTGCTCCGGCAGATTATCCTCTGGGGCTATTCCTTGAGTATGCTAACCATTATGCGGGCCATGAAGTGCCGGATCCCTACTTCGGGGGGGCGCAGGGTTTTGAGGATGTCCTGGACCGGGTTGAAGATGCGGCTCACGGGTTATTGCAGCATATTCGCCTTAAAAACCAGTTTTAATGTTTGAGCTGTCCGCCGGACAAGTTGGACAGTCAGAATTTGCTAATTGACTTTTATGACTAAGGTTAATAAACTAGCAAAAAATTTTTTATATCTGCATGAATTTAGCATGCCTCATTAGTCCCCTATCGCTGGAATCGGAGTTTTTACTTGTTCACTAGAGTCGATCGTAACAATAAGTCCGTGCTTATCATTGACGATATGGAGGGGATGCGTAAGCAGTTGCATCAGTCTTTGTTCAGTGAGGGGTTTGCCAGGCTAGATATGTCTTCGAGTGTTGCTGATGCGCTGGAACGTATGTCCGGTATTAAATACGACATCATCTTGTGCGACTATACTCTGGGTGATAATGCGACCAATGGGCAGCAGTTCCTAGAATACTTGCGCAATAATAGCATTATCAGCACCAACACGACGTTCATCATGATTACCGCGGAGCAGTCTTTCAGCAAAGTGATTGCAGCGTCAGAATTTTCTCCCGATGATTATCTGCTCAAGCCATTTACGCCGGCACAATTTAACATACGATTAGGTAAGGTATTGCAAAAAAAGCAGTATTTTAGTCAGGTTGATGCCTATATTGATAATGCTAACTGGCTGCAAGTGGTGGTTGAGTGCGATAAGTTAATGCGAACGAAAGACCAGTATTTTTATGATCTTTGCAAGGTCAAGGGACTCGCCCTGCTGCAAAGTAATCAATTGCAGCAGGCAGCGGATTTTTATAGCGAAATTTTGTTGATGCGCCCTTTGATCTGGGCTAAGTTCGGTCTGGCAAAAGCCTGGGTGATGCAAGGGGTGGCGGTGAAGGCGGTATTGCTGCTGGATGAAATTCAGTTGGAACAACCTACCTTTATGGCGTCCTATGATCTTTTGGCGCAGATAAAATCGGATTCGGGGGATGAGGCGGGGGCGCTGGTGGTATTGAAAAGCGCACGGAAACTCTCGCCGGGCAGATTGAGTCGCATACGAGAGACATGCCGTCTGGCTGTCGCGACCGGACAATCGGAGTTCGCTGAGACAGTGATGCGCGAAACCCTGGAGCACAATCAATCCTCTCCGGTATTGAAAGCCCTGGATTATGTCCTGCTGGCACACGCTTTGATGCGCCAGGAGAAGCTGGCTGAGGCGCTCAGTCTGGTTCACGACGGTGTAAATCTGTTTGCTGATAATGAAAGCATACTCTCCCTCAGAGCCATGGAAAGTATTCTCCATAAAGCCAAGGGAGATCTGGCCTCGGCGGAACAATCCCTGTCTTTTGCTCTTGAAGCGGGAGATCCTATGAGTTTTTCAATCGATGCGATTTTAGTGGTGGCAGAGGCCTATTTTTCATTGGGGCGAGATGCGGATGCGGATCGATTGTTGCGCTATGTGATACAAAATAATGTCGAGGACATGTCGGTCAAGGGGCGTGTCAGGGATGTGCTGGTCGCGTGTGGTAAAAATAGCGATGAAGCCATTGAGTTGATAGGCGAGCATGAGCGTGAAGTCGAACAACTCAGTAGCGAGGGCGTGAACCGTGCGAAGTCCGGTCAATTCGATGATGCCATTGAGTTGTTATGCGCGGCGGCCGATAGGCTGCCTAATAATGTTCATGTGTTAGCGAATACCGCACTGGTGATGGCGTTTGATTTAATGCGTAACGGTCACAATCAGGAGCGTTTGTTTAAGTGTTTGGGTTATCGTGCGGCATTGCGTACCAAGTCTCCGAATGATCCTAATCTGAGTAAAATCGACAATATGCTCCAGAAATTAAAAAATGAATGATCTGCATTCTGTCGTCATACACGATGTAAAAAATCAGCTTGCCGAGTTGGCGATGCGCCTGGCAGGGCGAGGCGATGCAGAAAAGGAAGTCAATCT
>CAIOSY010000024.1 GCA_903861075.1 uncultured Nitrosomonadales bacterium | reverse complement strand
TCAATCATGCGTTCCATCTTATGCTGACCGTCACGAATAATACTCACCGATTCAAGTGATTTACGACTCGCCACTTCGGTATTGCCGCTCACATCGGCAACAGATGCCGCCGTTTGACGTATGGCACTGGCAACTTGATTGATGGCATGCATCTGGTTTTGTGCGCCATCACTGATTTGACCAATAGCCGAACTGCTCTGATTAGCCGCAGTCGCAACCTGACGGGTGTTGTCGTTAATACTTTTAAGGGCAACGGATAAACCGCTGAGCGACACATTCACCGCTTGCTTGAGTGTCGCCAGATCCCCTCTGCCTGCCGCACTGACACGTCCGGTCAAATTGCCCTTTGCCACCCCATCCATCACCTGACCAATATCACCCAACATGGACTGCATCGCTTGCATCGCCTGATCCACGGCCTGCTTAAATTCGCCTTCAACTTTATCATCTACCCTTTTGCTAAAATTTCCTTCACTCAGTGCGGTCATCACGTCAGTCAGGGCATGCATCGTCAAGGCCAGTTTATCCACGCTGCCGTTAATACTTTGTTTTAAAAGCAATAAGTCACCCCTAACCTCAACGGTAACCCGGTGGCTAAAGTCACCCCGTGCAACGGCACTCATCACAATATTCGTGTTAGACAATGCACCTTGCATCGCGCCCATCATGCTATTAAAGGCACTCGCCGTTTGACCCACCTCATCAGCCGATTCGTAATCCACTCGATGAGACAAGTCCCCCGTTGATTCCACTTCAACCAATGTGTTCTGCATTTGTTTGAGCGGATGCAATACGGAACGTAAAATGGCAATGCCCAGCAAGACGGCAAACACAGCCGCGAGCATACCCAAAATCAGCATTGCACCACGAGAAGTTCGTGTAACAGCATCGCTGTGATTAACGGCTTCCGTGCCAACACGTACGTTCAAGTCAATAATTTTACCTAACGTTGCTTCCGACGCGTTATAACTTGCATATTGCGCTTCATATTGCTTATAAAACTTACTG
The DNA here is from genome assembly GCA_903861075.1 of uncultured Nitrosomonadales bacterium. Taxonomy (GTDB): domain Bacteria; phylum Pseudomonadota; class Gammaproteobacteria; order Burkholderiales; family Gallionellaceae; genus Gallionella. Next base: position 9,728 of record CAIOSY010000024.1, on the reverse strand, counting down.
AACAGACGTTTTTGTTCATCTTCACTGTGATTTTGACTCATCAAAACCATGATTTTTGTTGTTTCCGTATCCAGCTCTTTCCAGGTTTTCCATTGCGCGACAAATTCCGACCACAGTTTTGCTTCTTCTTCAGTTTGCGGCAACGGCTCATATTGTTGCCAACCCTTCTCAGCTCGAACCCACGCCTGCTCCTTACGCTTTATCGATTCAGCAAAGTTATCATTCGCCTTGTAATTATTTTCCCAGATTGCAACTTCTATGGTACGCAGACGAACGGCAGTTTGTGCTTCATTGAGTACCATGAGCCCTTCAACGGAAGGCAAACGGACTCGACCTACTTCATTTATTTGCTCCGAGCAGTGATTGATTCCCGTATTACCCGTCAAGCCAACCACAGCCAGAGCCAGCAGTGCCATACCGATTAAAAGCCATAATTTCGCTTTGACGCTCACGTTTTTAAACATTCCATCATCCTTGTAATTATATTTTCAAAGCGCACGCACGACCCAAACTACACTCTGAACTTTTCTACTTCACGCCGGGTATGGTCTGCAATCTTGGCTAACTCTACCACCGTGGCGGTAATCTCTTCTGAAGCAGCGGCATTGCTCTGTCCAATTTGATTAAGGTTGACCACATTGGCATTTATTTCGTGTACTGCGGCATTTTGTTGTTCTAAAGCGGCTGAAATACGTTGCATCATCGCATTAGCTTCAACGGATCCTGCCTCAATACGAACCATATCCGCAGCGACGTCTTTGACCGTTTCCACCGCATGCGTTGCATCATTAACGGCTTGTTGCACCAACTGTGCAATTTCCTGGGTACTGGCAGCGGAGTTTGCTGCCAACTTACCAACTTCTTCGGCAACAACGGCAAAACCCCGACCATGTTCGCCCGCCCGCGCTGCTTCAATTGCCGCATTCAAACTGAGCAAATTGGTTTTATTGGCGATTCCTTCTATCACATCAGTGATCTTGTTTATCTTTGCTGAATTCGATGCAATGCTGTTCACAACCTCTATCATGCGTTCCATCTTGATTTTCCCTTCACGGACAATCGCAACAGACTCCTGTGATTTTTGGCTGGCAGTCTCGGTGTTATGACTCACATCACTGACTGATGAAGTGGTTTGACGCACAGCGGCAGCAACCTGGCTGATCGCGTGCATCTGATTTTGCGCTCCGTCGCTAATCTGTCCAATCGCGGCACTGCTCTGATTGGCAGCTGCCGCGACCTGACGCGTGTTATCGTTAATCAATTTCAGTGCGCCCGACAGCTGCGTCAGCGATCTATTTATTTCTTCTTTTAGTACGGCCAAATCACCCTGCCCGGCAGCACTAACCCGACCGGTTAAATCCCCATTTGACACAGCCAGCATCACGCCACCAATATCCCCGAGCATCAACTGAATGGCCGTCATCGCCTGATCAACAGCCAGCTTAAATTCACCCTCCACCTTACCATCAAGACGTTTGGAAAAATCGCCCTCGGCCAGTGCTTTCATCACCTCAGTCAAAGCTTGCATCGTGAGTGCCAAGGTATCAACACTACCGTTAATACTGTGTTTTAGCTGTAACAAATCGCCACGCACATCAACATTCACCCGCCGGGTGAAATCACCCCGCGCAACGGCAGCCATTACGGTATTCGTATTAGACAATGCACTTTGCAATGAACCCATCATGCTATTAAAAGCGGCCGCAATCTGTCCCACTTCATCTGCTGAATGATATTCAACGCGACGAGAGAAATCGCCTCCTCGCTCAATTTCCAGCATAACCGTTTGCATTTCAGTAATCGACTTATCAATACGTCGAATAAGCATAAAGGCAATTGCGCCATTCAGTAGCAATCCCGCCAGCACAATCAAAAGATTTATTAGCAACTTAAAACGGGAATCTTCTGCTGTCCGTGTTAACAAATCTGAAGTCTCTTTAGCCTCGTTAACCATTACCTGGCGTATGCCATTGATGTAGGCGGTTGATTGATCAAACCATTCTGCACTACTCACAGCCTTAAAATCACCCTCATCTACCGTTTTCCTCATCTTCAGGACGGCTGCGCGAAAAGTAGCTGTGCTACGCTCCACTTCATTAAATAACACCGGCGACTTGATTTCAACCAAACCTAAGGCATTGACAGACAGGGCACGCGTCGACATCAATAGATCGCGTTGCGTCTGAGACATACTGTTATTACCTATGATACCTGCTGTTTGTGCGCGTTCACGACCCAGATATTCCTTGGCCAACTCAAGATTAAGGTAGGCATAAATCTGCTCCTGCGCTTTTTCATCCGCACCTGACTGGGTAACCAGTGTTTCTGATAAACGCATGATGGCAGAAATCAGTTTAGTGTAACTTGCGGTCACTTCTACAACCTTCATTGCATGGTTATCGACTGCCTGCCGCGTCTCACCCACTTCCTTTATGGATGCGAGTAATTTTTTCAACTCCGTCAATTCACGTTCCGCCCCTGAATTAGCAAGCGCATTAAATTCAGTTATTGCCTGATCTGACTTAGCGCGCACCGCCTGAAGCTTAGCCAATTCGGTCGTGCCACTTAAAAAGCGTACTGAGGTGCCCCGTTCAACCTGCAAAGTGTGTACAACCGAACTTGCCTTCAAGGTAAGATCAACCGCAGCCTTAGTATTATTTGCTGATTGCCAGTGACTATATTGCCCCGCAGAAATATAAATTCCGCCCATGGAAATGACGCTGAGCGAGATGAAAATCATCAGCAATAACAACTTTTTAATGGCTACATCTTTAAACATACGCTACTCCGGGTCTTTATGACGTGAAATCAATTTGTGTAGCAAAAAACAGACTATCTAAGACCTACCGCCAGGCGTACGGCTTTAACGATGTCATGCCCCTTTTTATCCGCCAGGTCCAGGCTCATTGCGCCACTCGGTTTTGCAATGACATCAGCTGCACCATCACGTCTTGCTTGCAATGCTTGAGGTGAACCTGTTTGCGCAACGGATGAAACGATGATGACTTTTGCTTTTGAAACCAGCCTGAGTCTTTTCAAACATTCCAGACCATCCATTTCCGGCATTTCAATGTCCAGCAAAATAACATCCGGACTGTGCTGTTTAGCCGCTTCCAGAGCGAGCTTACCATTCGCCGCTGTACCAACCACTTCCAAATCAGGATCCGCACTGACGATATCCTTGATCAAGGTACGCATCACAAATGAATCATCAACGATAAGAACTTTCTTAGCCATTTCTCAACACTCCACAATAAATAAAATACAAATTAGCGCTGCATCGTTAACCAATACAAACCCCTTACTTACCCCTTAACTACGCGCACCACTTCGCCAGACGTCGCCCAAGATCTTCCAGCGACAACACATCCGAAGCCATTCCTGCTGCAATAACCGAACCTGTCATACCATCAACCACACAGCTCTCTGGTGATTGCACTAAAATCGGAACATTACGTTTTTTAAGCATACGCGCACCCTCAGTGCCATCACATCCCATCCCGGTCATGACCACAGCGACCACACCCACCGTCACTGAAAAAGCTGAACGAAATAAAACATCTGCATTCGGATGGATATTAGCCGCTTCATTAAGCTTTAAAAACAGCATCAATTTTCCCGGGAAAGGTTCCCTTACCACACTGTCTGTCCCGCCCGGAGCAATAACGACCATACCCGGCTCCAGCGACATACCATCAACACCTTCGACCACATTCAAGCCGGTCTCAATACGCATATGATCGGCAAAACCCTTGGTAAATAGCGCGGGCATATGCTGAGCAATGATCATAGGGCAATTTATTTTACCCATACTGGACAATACCTTAGGCATTGCAGCCGGACCGCCCGTGGAAATACCGACCACGACCAGACCCACTTTGCCGCCCGGGGAATTTTTGCTAACCAAGGACTGCGGAATAACGGAGGGTTGTCTGACACCGCCAAATATAGCAATTTTTTTCTTATGCTTTGCCCATAAACGGATTTTAGACGCCAACTCTTCACCGATCTGAACAATATCCAACTGTACGAAGGATGACTTTTTCGGAATAAAATCCACCGCGCCCATCTCCAGCGCTTTCATCGTGGTGACGGTTCCTTCTTCCGTCAAGCTACTGACCATAATGATGGGACAAGGTGCCGCCGCCATGATTTCGCGGGTCGCGGTAATGCCATCCATTTCCGGCATTTCAACATCCATGGTGATCACATCAGGCTTAAGATCAATCGCCATCCGCAAACCGACCGCACCATTTTTAGCTTCACCTATCACTTCGATATCGGTGTAGCTTTCTATCATTTTACGCATTGCGATTCGCATAAACGCCGAATCATCTACGATAAGTACTCTAATCATTATGCCGCTTTCATTATTGGGTCAGAATCTGCTGACATCAGCGGTGTTAGCGAAATAATGGAAATAAGACGTCCATTGAGACGACCGACCGCACCGATATAATCCCTTTTATCAGCTTTGATTTGCTCAATATCAGACTCACTAATTTCAATCACCCGTTCCACTCGATTTACGGTCAGCGCCCAGACTCCACCTTCCATCCTTACCACCAGGTAGGTTGCATCCTTATCATCCTGTTCACCGCCAAATTCCCCCCGCAAATCAACTACGGGCACAACTTCACCCTGTATCTGCACTGCACCGCAAATTCCGGCTTCACGACCGCCGGGTAAATCAATCTGTTCACGGTATTCCTCAACCCGCTCAACCAGTGACAAAGGGATGGCACATTGTTCCCGACCTAAAAAAAAGGCCAACATTCTGACTTTTTTTCCTTGCGCTTTTTCCACAGCAGCGACGGATTGTGTCACGTTATTCTTAGTCAGGTAATCGCTGTAACGTTTAAAACGTGCGTCAGAAATTAGCCCGTTGATCCCTAACAGGCCTATCATGCCCTTATTCGTACCGATCAAATAGCCTTCTACCTCCGCACCCGGCTCTACGTCCTGCACCGAGCCTTCTGCAAAATATTCGATACCCAGCACTTCTTCGACCAGCAAACCGAAACGAACCTGATTACGCTCGACGACGACCATTTTGCGCAGTAAAGCGTGTTCCGTACCGCCTAATAATGCGCCCAGCGAGAGACTCAATACGGGTTCACCGCGTAACAGGGTCATACCAGATACATCTGAAGGAGCATGGGGCAATACGGTCAGTTTAAATTCATCCACCACCTCACCCACTTCATGCAAGGCTATCCCGTAATGCTCCCCGTTACACTGCACTATCACGCAGGAAAAGCCCTTGTCAGCCCGGGATTCCTGGCCATCAGAACGAACGATAGAACCGATCGCAGAACCTAACATCCCGCCACGCCCATCGGGTTCCCCAACGGGGACAATATCATCTAGCGAGAAAGCAAAAACATCCAGCAACAGGACCGAAGTCTCTTTCCACTGAAAACTGCCACTAAGAAAACGGGCATGATCAGCCTCACTGCTATCAATCAAGTCGCTGTCTTCATCAGAGGCGACCCGCGCGTCTTTTCGAGAAATATCCTCATCGGCAATAATGGCCTTGGTAAGTACGCGCTCGACATGAACGGCGCTTTGTGCGTAGCCATCATTCACCACTAGAATACTGCCTCGCAACGCTGCCAATCCCCCACCGACACCCAAACGCTGTTCCGCATCCATCTGTACGACCACCTGGCCTATCACATTGACCAGACCATCAACAAAAGTCGGGGCATACGGCAAAGGCGTAACGGGAACCGGGTCTAGCACTTCAGATATATTTGCCGCGGGCAGTGCATAACGCTGACCTGCCACTTCAAAAATCACCACATCCATCTTTATCTCCACGCACTAATTTCAGATCAGTCGTTAATCGCTAAAATCACCCGTAGCGTTATTTTTTAACATACCAGGCACCACCATCACCAAAATTTCGTTCATAACGATCAGGCCAGTACTGCACATCAGGTCCGCCCAGCAGTAATGCACCGTTCTGACTTAAGGCACGATGAAACAATTCCTGTACGCTACGCTTAACGCTATCTTGAAAGTAAATCAATACATTACGACAAATCACCACATCGCAATTGTTTTCCGGCGGGGTAGGAGACAATAAATTATGCTGGCGAAAGGTCAGATGACGGCGCACAAAATTCTTAGCGCGATAATATTTAACTCCGGGCAACGGGTCTACCACATCGACGACCAGTTCAAAGAACTGCTTAAGATTTTTCTCACTAAAATCCCTGAATGAGCCCATACCAAAATCGGCATAATGCGCATTTTTTGCCGTGGTCACCACCTGGCGTGAAACATCCGTACCAATAACTTCCAACCGCCAACGAGGATGGGGCGTAATTTCGCCGTTTATATTAGACGTTGCTTCACCCATCTTTTCCAGTGCCTGCAACAACAGCATAACCAGATTGGTCGTCTCTTCTCCTGTCGAGCAACCGGCTGACCAGATTTTAAAGGTATAGTTTCCCGCCTGTTTCTTGCGTTCGAGTAACTGCGCCATCACCACGCCACGTAGCATACGCAACATGGGTTTATCACGACAAAAATACGTCTCATGTACCGTCAGACTTTCAACCAGGGACAACCACTCACTGTCTGTCCCAGGCAATCCTGACATATGATCCACCCATTCGCACAGATCACCTTCACTCGCTTTTTCAAAAATCCGCTCGAGTTTTTTTTCCACCTGGCCTGAAGGTTGCACACCAAAACGCGTCTCTACCATCAATGTTAAACGGTGAACCTGACCTGCCTTACCCGTTGGTACCGGACGCGGCGCAACCGCCGCCACAACCGGTACTGACGATAATGCGGCGACGCCTTGTTGCATATTACTCAATAACGTTTTAATTTTAATTACCCTTTATTTTTTCTATCAAAATACTGATCTCAAATCTGGCATATTAAATCGTAAACTTTTCTACTTCTCGTCGGGTACTATCAGCAATTTTGGCAAGCTCAACGACGGTTGCCGTAATTTCTTCTGATGCTGCCGCATTACTCTGTCCGATCTGATTAAGATTGGTTACACTCGCGTTGATTTGATGCACGGCTGCACTTTGTTGCTCCATGGCCGCCGAAATACGCTGCAACATCCCATTAGCCTCAACCGAACCAGACTCGATGCGCTCCATGTCTGCGGCCACCTCTTTAACTGTAGTCACGGCCCGGTTCGCATCCTGTACTGCCTGCTGCACTAACATCGCAATTTCCTGAGTACTTGCAGCAGAATTAGCCGCCAACTTACCGACTTCTTCAGCAACGACCGCAAAACCTCGTCCATGCTCACCAGCACGAGCCGCTTCAATTGCCGCGTTCAAACTCAACAAGTTTGTCTTATTTGCTATGCCTTCAATGACCTCAGTGATTTTATTGATTTTGGCCGAGTTAGCCGCAATACTATTTACCACCTCTATCATATGTTGCATTTTCAGTTTACCTTCACGAACAATGGCAACCGACGCTTGCGATTTATGACTGGCAGATTCGGTATTGGTGCTGACATCACTCACTGAAGCAGCCGTTTCACGAACCGCCGTAGCAACCTGACCTATCGCGTGCATCTGATTCTGCGCACCATCACTGATTTGACCGATTGCCGTACTGCTTTCATTGGCAGCCGCTGCAACTTGACGTGTATTGTCATTAATTGTCTTGAGTGAATGCGACAAGCCATCCAGCGAACTATTGACCGCTGTTTTTAATTTAGCCAAATCACCTTCTCCCATGGCGCATACGCGTCCGGTCAAATTACCCTGCGCCACCTGATTCATTATCGCACCGATATCAACCAGCATCACCTGCATTGCCGCCATTGCCGCATTAACATTCAAGGCAAATACGGTCTGCATATCCGCCGGCATACGCTTCTCAAAATTACCGTGCGACAAAGCCTGCATAATGCCATCGAGCGCAGCAGTTTGTCTTTGCAATGCGACCAAAGCCTGAGCGGTTTCATTCAAGGAGTGCAAAGGCGTACCGCGCAAACCGCCCAATAACGGTGTGCGGTAAAATCCGCCATTGCGAATCGCAAACGCTGCAGCCTGCGATTCCCGGAAAGACGCTTCAACCTGATCGACTAACTCATTAAAGTAAGTGGCAATCGCGCGCGCCTCAGGCGAGTCATTACGCGTGACCGGGACACGACTAGAAAAGTTACCCGATATAAACATGCTTTTCATCGCATCTCGCACCATCATAATCGGCTTGAGATTGCTGCTGAGCAGCCATTGAATAACAACAATCAGCAACAATTGCACAGCAATAAAGATACCCAACATGACCAAGCCATAGTGTCGGGATGCGGTTAATTCATCTGTAATATCAAGACGCAGATCCAGCGCACCATTGATTGCCCCCTCACTGACCTGATGGCATTCTAAACAATGACTACCGCGAAATTCACTTTTTGCGATAAACGGTACCATGACACGCATGATATTTTTACCCTCTTCAGTGTATTGTTTCGTGATTTTATGGCCTTCACTCAGCACTTGACGATCCAGATCGTCTTTCGCTTGTTCATCGGGCAGACCAACGCCGAACTGATCCTGCACCGGTTTGCCGCGCAGCACATGCAATCCCACAATACCATCTGAGGATGACATTTTTTTTACAAATAAAGTACGCATTTCAGGCTGGCTAATCACCCCAGAATGCATCATTACATTCAAACCGTTCAATACACCATCGGAGACATCTTGTGCTGTGCGATTAAATGACGTATCCAGCACATCAAGCTGATGACTATACATAGACCATTGCATAGACCCCATCACCACACACAACAAGGCTTGTACCAGCACCTGCACACGTTTTAACGTACTCCAACCCGACCATACTGTTGAGATCGACTTACTGATTAGCCAGCGATTATTTTTCATTATTTCCCTAACACTTAACGGTATTTATTGATGATGCTGAATACAAATTCATCGTAGGTTTTAAACCCTTGTTTTGTAACCACATCCAGCAAAATCTTAGTCGATACCTCTATGGCATCCCGCGCACCTGCATTTCGCTCGGCGTCCAGCATAATACGATACAGCGCAGCGACATCTTGCACAGCACTAGGGTGAGGCTTGCGTCTGACCGAATAACATCCGGTTACTACGCCATTATCATCACGATCGAGCGTTACATTCGCCAGTACCCAATAAAACCCGCCGTCCTTGGACATATTTTTCACATAGGCGGTGATTTCCTGCCCGCTATGCAGCGTATCCCATAACAATTTAAACACCGCGCGAGGCATATCCGGGTGACGCACAATATTATGTTGCACCCCCATCAACTCATCCCGGTCGTAGCCGCCCATCCTAACGAAAACTTCGTTGCAATAGGTAATAATGCCTTTCATGTCCGTGCGACTACAAATCAATTCGTTTTCAGCCATCGTTCGCTCAACGTTCGTTGGCAACACTTTATTTTTCATACCCCCCCCAACTTAAAGTTTCATGACACTCAATTGCTCTTTTTGCCACACGATGAAGGCACGCGATGATTGCAGATAGCCATTATCAAGATACAAAGGGTCAACTATAAATGTCCCCTGATACTTGCGCAAGCAATTAGATATATATCGTTCACGACAGCGCGCCTTTCATTTCAGAAAAATCTTGCTTTTGATAGAATTTATTCCGGGGTCAGCCCATTATACGAATGATGACTTATTCAAAATTCACTGCACAATACAGTTGAAATTTAGCAATTTTAGTGTTTTAATATTGACCTAT
>CAIOSY010000023.1 GCA_903861075.1 uncultured Nitrosomonadales bacterium | reverse complement strand
TTTGAAACGCCACGACCTGGCCAAACGCGCCAAGGATATCGGCAGTGCAGCGGTGCTGCTCAGTTTGCTTAATGCTTGCGTAATGTGGGCACTGGTTTTACTAACGACATACTCACTTTGGTAAAGCCGGTTATCTTTGCACGCTCTCTAAAGCCTGACTGTAATAACAAGGAAATGTTTGTCTGCGATTATGAGCCTATGACTAACATATGCACATTTGACGCTATCCCTCTGTTTAAGCGCTCCGCTAGGCTGATCATCGGTACCCTGTTATGACGACACATCACGTGCGCTCGATTTTTTTGTCCGATATACATCTGGGAACCAAGGCCTGTCAGGCAGGCCAATTACTTGGTTTTCTCAAGGAATATTCATCTGAACAGGTATTTTTACTTGGCGACATTATTGATTTATGGGCGATGAGTCGGGGTGGGGTGTACTGGACACCGGATCATAATACCTTTGTACAAAAGATGTTGCGACGAGCGCGTCACGGCGAAAAGGTGCTCTTCATACCCGGCAACCACGATGAGGCGATGCGAGAATATGTGGGCACCGCGTTTGGCGATATCATGGTCGTACATCAGCATATCCACACAGCAAATGACGGAAAGCGCTATCTGCTTATACACGGGGATGAGTTTGATCAGGTCACGCGTCATCACAAGTGGGTCGCCATTTTAGGGGATATAGCCTACAACGTGCTGGTTCGGCTGAATGTCTATTTGTCCTGGTTAAGAAGAACGCTCAAACGCCCCGGCTACTGGTCGCTGGCCGGTTTCGCAAAACGCAAAATAAAAACGGCGCTGAATTTTATTTTTAATTTTGAAGATGCTGTTCTGCACCATGCCCGGGAGCTGGGGCTGGATGGCGCAATTTGCGGACACATACACTGGCCGATGATTAAAGAGGTCGACGGGTTAAGCTACCTGAACTGTGGCGACTGGGTCGATAGCTGTACGGCGATTGTTGAGCACATGGATGGACGCATGGAACTGATACGCTGGAATTCCGCCGTAACCCCCTCATCACATCCCTCAATGGTGACCTTATGAAAATCCTGTTTATCTCTGATGTCTACTTTCCTCGCGTCAATGGGGTATCGACGTCGATAGAAACGTTCCGTCATGAACTGCGTAAGTTGGGGCATACTGTGCACTTGATTGCCCCTGATTATCTGACCCCCAGTCGGGATGAATCGGACATCTTGCGCCTACCCGCGCGTAATATTCCCTTAGATCCTGAAGATCGATTTATGCGCTACGGCGTTGCGATGGGTAAGCTCGATGCGTTGCGACAGGAAAATTACGACATCATTCATATCCAGACGCCTTTTGTGGCTCATTATCTGGGAGTACAATTTTCCCGGCTGCTGGCGATTCCCTGCGTGGAAACCTATCACACTTTTTTTGAAGAGTATCTACATCACTACATTCCTTTCATGCCGAAAAAACTCATGCGGCATGTCGCCCGTCGTTTTTCTCGCCATCAGGGCAATAGTTTACACGGCATGATCGTGCCCTCTCATCCGATGCGGGCGGTACTGACAAACTACGGAATTACCACCCTGACCCAAGTGATTCCAACCGGAATGGAGCCAGCCAGTTTTGTGCCGGGCAACCGGGCGGCATTTCGTGGTAAATTTTCCATTCCGGAAAGTCGGCCGTTACTGTTATTTCTGGGTCGCGTAGCCTTTGAAAAAAATATTGGATTTCTCCTTGAGGTTTTAGTTCGAGTGAGAAGCCAGGTGCCGGATGTACTATTGATTATCGCAGGTGAGGGACCTGCGCGTCTGAAGCTTGAGCAGCAGGCTGAGCGTCTTGGTCTGAATGACAATATAATGTTTATCGGTTATCTGGATCGGCATACCGAATTAAATGATTGTTATTGTGCTGCGGATCTTTTTATCTTCGCATCCAGGACAGAAACTCAGGGTTTGGTCTTGCTAGAAGCCATGGCGCAAGGTACTGCTGTGGTTTCAACCGCCGAGTTGGGCACGCTCGATGTACTGAAAGATCGTCTGGGGGTGCTGATCGCGCAGGAAGATGTAAGCGATTTTTCCGACAAAGTGACTTATTTGTTAAAGGATGCCGGGGAGCGTCGATCTATAGGTGAGGCGGGTCGTATTTACGCGATGGGTTGGTCGGCAAGCAGGCAAGCCGAACGCCTTGAAAAGTTTTATGGTGAATTAATTTCCTCATTTAAGCAGAAAAACAATATCAATAGCTGACCACCATCTTTGCGGGCATTTTAGATGCTCATGTAAGGACTTTCCTGAAATGGGTCGAGAGCCTTTTTAGTATGGTTGTCGCTCACTTCAGTTACAATTCAGTCCGTTCATTATCACGGAATTGACTATGCAACAGCTCACGATTACACGCCCGGATGACTGGCATTTACACTTGCGCGATGGCGCGCTGATGCAATCAATTTTGCCTGATACTGCGCGGCAGTTTGCCCGCGCCATCATTATGCCCAATCTCAGACCCCCGGTGACGACGACGGCTCAGGCGCTGGAATACCGGTCAAGGATCGTTGCCGTACTGCCGCAAGGTATGAAGTTCGAACCGTTGATGACCCTGTATCTGACTGACAACACCAGCGCCGCCGATATAAGAGAGGCGAAGGACAGCGGTATTGTGCATGCCATAAAACTATATCCGGCAGGGGCAACCACCAATTCCGATGCGGGGGTGACTGATATACGCAAAACTTATGCAGCGCTGGAAGAAATGCAGCGTTGCGGCATGCCGTTTCTGGTGCATGGCGAGGTGACCGAGAGTCATATCGATATCTTCGACCGTGAGGCGGTGTTCATCGAGCGCGTGATGCAGCCACTGCTAAATGATATGCCTGAGCTTCGTGTGGTGTTCGAGCACATCACCACGCTTGATGCTGCTCAGTTCGTGATGAATGCCCCATCCAACATCGCCGCCACATTGACGCCGCAACATCTGCTCTACAATCGCAACGCCATGCTGGCTGGCGGCATACGCCCGCATTTTTACTGCCTGCCGATCTTGAAGCGTGAAACGCACCGTGAGGCTTTGGTTAAAGCCGCGATCAGCGGCAGCCCGAAGTTCTTCCTCGGCACTGACAGTGCACCTCATGCTCAACATACCAAGGAAAACGCCTGCGGTTGTGCCGGTTGTTATTCCGCACATACCGCCATCGAACTGTATGCAGAAGCGTTTGAAGCGGCAGGTGCACTGGACAAACTCGAAGGCTTTGCCAGTTTCTTTGGGGCGGATTACTACGGTTTGCCGCGTAATGCCGACACCATCACGCTGCGCCGCGAACAATGGCAAGTTCCTGATTCATTGGGTTTTGCTGATCATCAGCTCGTGCCGCTCAGAGCTGGCGAGACGATGCAGTGGAAACATATAACCAATTGATTTATTTGGAGTCTTGAATGGCAATTTCCTCTTACCTTAACGCCACGCCAGTTCTGGGTGAGCGTGTTTATCTGCATCCATCCTGTCAGATCATCGGTGATGTAAGAATCGGCGACGATAGTTCCATCTGGTGTAATAGCGTGTTGCGTGGCGATGTGAACTGCATCCGGATCGGGCGCGGTACCAACATACAGGATCTGACCATCGGTCATGTCTCTCACAAGACGGCGAGCAAACCGGAAGGCTCTCCCCTGATTATCGGTGACTATGTAACGGTCGGTCATTCGGTTATCCTGCACGGCTGCACCATAGGGAATGAATGCCTGATCGGCATGGGCTCCTTGATTATGGACGATGTAGTGATTCCCGATCGGGTGATGATAGGCGCGGGCAGCTTGGTGTCGCCGGGCAAGGTGCTGGAGAGCGGTATGCTGTATATGGGGCGACCCGCCAAAGCGGTACGTGCCCTGACCGAAGAGGAGTTGGCGCATCTGCGTTATTCCGCCAATAATTATATCCACGAGAAAGATAATTATCTCGCCGGACCTACCGTTTAAGGAAACAGCGTAATGACCTCAACAACCCCAAAAGAAATTCTGCGTGCCAAGGTTAATCTGGAAACTGCGCAAATGGCCTGGCGCGAGATGCAACGCTATTTTGCCAGCGGGGCTGCACTCTTCGTCTCGCCTGAACTGGATCTGGTCGAAGCGGCATTCCAGATGTCCGAAGACAATACCTTGCTGATCGGTCAGTGGATGGCGCAAGGGTTATTCGGCAAAGTCACGGATGAGCAGGCGAAGATCTGGTGGGATACGGATGCGTCGCTATGGACGGTGGTTGTTAGTCCCTGGGTGCTAGTACAGCCTGTCGTTAAATCAACGGATTCATGATGGCGCACGGCTGGTTCTACTGGGCATTGCTATCGGCAGTCTTTGCGGCCATGACGGCAATTTTCGCCAAAATCGGCTTGCAAGGCGTTAATTCGGATTTTGCCACGCTGATACGCACTTTCGTTATCCTGTTGGTATTGTCCTGCTTTGTGTATGCCACAGGTAAGTGGAGCGATCCCTTGCTGCTCAATCAGAAAACCTGGCTTTTTCTGACGTTGTCGGCCTTGGCTACAGGAGCTTCCTGGGTCTGTTATTTTCGCGCACTTCAACTGGGCGAAGCGTCACAAGTGGCGCCGGTGGACAAATTTAGTGTCGTGCTGGTCGCTTTTTTTGCGGTTATTTTTTTGGGTGAGCGCCCCGGCATCCGGGAATGGTTGGGGATATTACTGGTCACAGCGGGCGTCATGGTGTTAAGCTTTAGAAGATAAATTTTTAAGCTTTTTAAGCTTTTGAAGCGCTTGGCCTGATTTTCATGTTGACGGGAGAAATTCCAGTCGTAAACGAGGGCTGGCAACAAGGTGATTTCGGTCTTAACTTACATCCCTGAATATTTAAAGGCTGTTTGCTAGTAAATCGGGTGAGATGACTAATTTTAAGCTTATTTCGTTCGATCCCTCTTTTTTGGTGAACCACCATAAGCTGCTTTTTTTGATACGTAAGGACTCGTGTTCACATCCCAACAAGAGAGCGGCCACTGCGCCCAGTGTGGGTTGATGTCCAACGATTAACACGGTGCCATTCGCATCCGGCCAGTGTGCGGCTTGTAACAGGTCGCTGACAGAGGCTCCCGGTGAAAGACTGTCCATGGTCTTGAAGTTGCTTGAAAAGGCTTTTGCAGTTTGTTGTGTGCGTATCGCAGGACTCACCAGAATTTCAATGTTGACAGGTAAATTCTTGCGCAAAAATTCAGCGCTCGACTTTGCCTGCCTATGACCTTTTTCGGTTAATTTACGCGATAAATCATTCAGGCTGTCCTCAGCCTCGGCGTGACGCCACAATATTAAATCCATGATTTTCCTAATATTACAGTTTACAAGCTGAAATTATACTGTATATACTGTATATGTCATTTTATTTTAGGAGTGGAGAATGAATACCAAAAAATCTGAAAAAAGTCCGGATGCTGAATTAACACCCGTCGCGGCAAAACCTTTACGCAAAACTGCCGCCGTTAAAGTTGCCGCTAATGTTAAGGCGGATAAGCCGGTTGAAGAAAAAGTTGACGAACAAATTGAAGTTGAAGCTAAACGTGCCAAAGCAAAATCGCCTAAAAAACCTAAGGTTGTGCGAGATAGTTTCACCATGCCAGAACACGAATATCAGAAAATTTTCGCAATCAAAGCGCAATGTCTGAGCGCAGGCATTCAAATTAAGAAAAGTGAAATTTTGCGTGCAGGCGTGATTGCTTTATGCGCTTTGAATGAATCACAACTGATTGCTGCATTGGGCGGATTGGATAAAATCAAGACCGGTCGCCCGAACAAAAACTAAGCTCATCACTCAGGATTTTTTGTTGGCAAGTTGTTCAAGTAGCTTGGTTTGAGCACATTGGGGTTGGGCGCGTCTAGGGGTCTTGTGGTGATACTTTCCCTCGCCGTCCATATCCCAAGCCTGGCAGTTGTCCTGCAGATAGGCTTTTAGTCCTTCCTCTATCACGCGTTTTTTAAGCTTTAAGTCGAGAATGGGGAAGCATACTTCGATACGACGGAAGAAGTTTCTGTCCATCCAGTCAGCCGAAGCTAAATACACATCGTGCTTTAAATCATTGCGAAAATAGAAGATGCGCGTATGTTCTAGAAAGCGACCGATAATAGAGCGTACGCGTATGTTTTCCGAGAGCCCTTTAACGCCAGGGCGTAGGGCACATACGCCGCGAACCAGTAAGTCTACTCTGACACCTGCTTGAGAAGCTGCATAGAGAGCATTGATCGTCGTCGGCTCAAGCAGCGCATTCATCTTTGCAATAATGTGACCTTTCTTTCCTGCGCTCGCCAATTCAGTTTCGTGCTTTATGGCACGCAACACTTCTGCATGCAGAGAAAAAGGAGATTGCCACAAATGACGGAGTTCTCGTGCGCGCCCCAGGCTGGTTAACTGGCTAAATACTTCATTGGCATCCGTGCAAATTTCCTCATTGCTGGTAAATAGTCCAAAATCAGTATAAAGGCGCGCCGTACGGGGATGATAATTTCCTGTCCCCAGATGCACATAGCGTTTCAATTTTCCCTCTTCACGCCGCACTACCATGAGCATTTTGGCGTGAGTTTTATGGCCTACTACACCATAAACCACATGCGCCCCTACTTCTTCTAAGCGGTTTGCCCAGTTAATGTTTGCTTCCTCATCGAAGCGCGCTAGCAATTCAACCACCACGGTGACTTCTTTGCCGCGCTGAGCTGCGGCAATGAGCGCTTCCATCAGCGCCGAATCCGCCCCGGTTCTATAGACAGTTTGTTTGATTGCAACCACAGCAGGATCGCTCGCCGCTTGTTGAATGAAATCGATGACCGGTTTGAATGATTGATACGGGTGGTGGAGCAAAATATCGCTCTTACGAATAACTTTAAACATATCCGCCCCTTTTTTCTGCAATACAGCGGGTACGCCAGGCACAAAGGCGGGAAATTTCAGATCGTCGCGTGCGACCATGCTGGGTATTTCCATCAAGCGAACCAGATTCACCGGACCGTGTACCCGGTACAAATCATCTGGCAGCAGTTTGAATTCTTTTAATAACAAAGCTTCGATCTGTGGTGAACAATTGTCAGCAATTTCCAGTCGGACTGCATCTCCAAAATGTCGCTGGGGTAATTCACCTTGCAGACTTAAGCGTAAATTTTTAATTTCCTCTTCATCGACGAACAAATTGCTGTTACGCGTCACGCGAAACTGGAAGCAACCCAGAACTTCCATGCCTGTAAAAAGTTCATCAACATGCGCATGCAAAATAGATGACAAGAATACAAAACCGTATTCACAGCCGCTAATCTCGGGAGGTAACAAAATAGTGCGGGGTAATATGCGGGGTGCTTGCACGATAGCCCGTGTTGAGTTGCGTCCGAACGCATCCCGTCCCTGCAGTTCGACCGCAAAATTTAGACTCTTGTTGAGTACGCGGGGAAAAGGGTGAGCCGGATCGAGTCCTATGGGTGTTAGCACTGGCATAACTTCACGAAAGAAGTAGTCTTTAAGCCAGGCTTGTTGTGCTGTATTCCAGTGGGTGCGACGCAGAAATTTAATGCCTTGTTCAGCGAGTGCCGGTGTGATGTCGGCATTGAACAGGTGATACTGGTGATCAATAAGTTGATGCGCCTGGGTGCGTATTTGCCTGAGAATCTGCGCTGCGCTCATGCCATCGGCATCGGTTGAGATGCCGCCGAGCTTGATTTGCTCCATCAGACCGGCGACACGAATTTCGAAAAATTCATCCAGATTGCTACTGCCTATGCACAGATATTTGAGTCTCTCCAGCAAGGGTATATCGGCGTCTTCAGCTTGAGCCAGGACGCGCCGATTGAATTCTAGTTGCCCGAGTTCACGGTTTAGAAATTGTTGGGGAGTGATTTTTTCGGGCAATTTGTTACACCTTAGTTTTTTGGGGCTACGTAACCATCGGGCATTTGTGTTCCTGCCCCAAAGAAATAGCTGTCCATTTGTGCTGCCAGATATTTTCGCGCGGCCAAATCCGCTAGGTTAAGACGATTTTCGTTTACCAGCATGGTTTGAAATTTAATCCAGCCTTGCCAGGCTTCTTTAGAGACATTGTCAAAAATGCGTTGCCCAAGCGCGCCCGGATAAGGCAGTCTATCCAAACCTTCTACTTCGCGACCCAGTTTTACACATTGAACCATTCTTGTCATGTTGTTCATCTCCATAGCTTAATATTATGTGCCGCAATTATGACATTACCATGACAATTGCGCGCGTTTATAACGAAATCCGCTATAAATTAAAGGCCGGGTGCGACAATTTGTCACATTCCAAAGCTAAATCAATCTCCCTATAATCAACGCGGCAATAAAAAATCGACAACAAATAAGGGATGGATGATGAAGCGCACGCAATTATTTGCATTCAGTGTATTAACGCTGGCAAGCGGTCAGGCCGCTTTTGCGGAAGAAACAATTTTATCGGAGATTGTCGTTAAGGCTGAAAAGTTTCAAACCTTACCGGGCAATTCAGCGCTGACTAAAAGGTCTGCGGGGCAACAGGTGACGCATACCAGCGACACCGCGAAACTGCTCGAAGATCAGCCGGGTTTGAGTCTGTATAAGGCTGGTGGCGTGTCCAGTCTGCCTGCAATACATGGTATGGCCGATGATCGAGTGCGCGTTAAAGTCGATGGCATGGATCTGATTTCGGCTTGTGCCAATCACATGAACTCACCGCTGTCCTATATCGATCCGGCTAACGTCGGCAGCGTGAAAGTATTCGCCGGTATTTCACCGGTGAGTCAAGGTGGTGACAGTATCGCTGGCACCATTCAGGTGGATTCTCCAGCGCCGGAGTTCGCTAAAGCAGGGGAGGCGACGCTGCTCAAAGGGCAGGCAGGCGTATTTTATCGCAGCAATAATCGCGCTCAGGGCGGCAATCTTTCCGCTACCATTGCAGGCGAAAATCTTTCCGTGCGCTATACAGGTTCGACGGTCTCAGCAAAGAATTAC
>CAIOSY010000022.1 GCA_903861075.1 uncultured Nitrosomonadales bacterium | reverse complement strand
ATGCGTACATATTATTAATTATTCAGGAAATAAACGTGGCTAAAGTTATCGTGGTGACCTCAGGTAAGGGTGGCGTAGGTAAAACAACGACCAGCGCTAGTTTTTCTAGTGGATTGGCGATGCGCGGCAATAAAACGGTGGTGATTGATTTTGACGTCGGGTTGCGTAACCTGGATTTGATTATGGGCTGTGAGCGCCGTGTAGTGTATGACATTATCAATGTTATCAATGGCGAGGTGTCGCTCAAACAGGCTCTTATTAAAGATAAAAATTGCGATAATCTGTTTATCCTGCCTGCTTCACAGACTCGTGATAAGGATGCGTTGAATTTGGAAGCAGTTGGCCGAATTCTGGATGAGCTTAAAGAAACGTTTGATTTTATCGTTTGCGATTCTCCAGCCGGGATTGAATCTGGGGCGTTTACTGCGATGTATTACGCGGATGAAGCGCTCATTGTGACAAATCCAGAAGTCTCATCGGTACGGGATTCCGATCGTATTCTGGGGATTTTGGCAGCCAAATCGAAACGGGCGGTGGAAGGCGCGGATCCTGTTAAAGAACATTTGCTTGTGACACGTTATGATCCGAAACGGGTAAATGCAGGTGCCATGTTATCCGTCGTGGATATTCAGGAAATACTACGCATCCCCTTGCTAGGTGTTATTCCAGAATCGGAATCTGTATTGCAGGCTTCTAATTCAGGTACGCCCGCCATACATTTGGATAATAGTGATGTGGCTGAGGCCTACAAAGACGTGGTGGGGCGCTTTATGGGGGAGGATTTGCCCATGCGTTTTGTGCTGGAAAAGGTTGGGTTCTTTAAGCGCTTGTTAGGGGGAATCTAGCATGTCATTGATTGAAAATGTAATGGACTATTTGCGGGGCAGCCAAAAAAAAACGGCTAGTGTCGCGAAAGAGCGACTGCAAATTATTTTGGCACATGAGAGGGCGGGGCGCGGAACAGCGACACCCGATTATCTACCCGCATTGCAAGAAGAGCTGATGGAGGTGATTGCTAAGTACATTCATATTGATCGCGATTCCTTTAAGGTTCAGTTGGAAAAACATGATCAATACGACGTGCTGGAGTTGAATATCACTTTGCCGGATAAGATAAATAGCAGGCGCTGAGTGTAAAACTTGTAAACAATATTTTATTTTGCCCGCTGCTTTTTATTGGGTGGCGGGATTTATGCGTGACAGTGGTTTGAATGGGTTGGCGTGATCCGGCGCAATCGAGCCTCGTTTATTGAAAGAAAAAAATGCCTATTATTACTTTGCCGGATGGCTCACAGCGCACTTTTGAACAGTCGGTTACCGTCGCCGAGGTGGCGGGAAGCATAGGCGCCGGCTTGGCTCGTGCCACGCTGGCAGGGTGCGTGGACGGTGTTATGGTGGATAGTGCCTATCTGATTGAAAAAGATGCGCAGTTGTCTATTGTTACCGATAAAGATGTGCAGGGTGTTGAAATTATACGTCACTCCATGGCGCACTTGATGGCACATGCGGTGAAGGAATTATTTCCCGATGCGCAAGTGACCATCGGTCCGGTAATCGAAAACGGTTTCTTCTACGATTTTTCCTATCAGCGCGCCTTCACCCCTGAAGATTTGCAAGCCATCGAGAAGCGTATGGCTGAGATCGTCAAGCGCGACTTGCCGGTAGTGCGCAGCGTGATGCCGCGCGACGAGGCGGTGGCTTACTTCAAGGGCTTGGGCGAAAACTACAAGGCCGAGATCATCGAATCGATTCCAGTCGATCAGGATGTCTCACTCTACACCCAAGGCAATTTCACCGATTTATGTCGCGGTCCTCACGTGCCCTCTACCGGTAAACTCAAAGTTTTTAAATTGATGAAGTTAGCAGGTGCCTACTGGCGAGGTGATTCCAAAAACGAAATGCTGCAGCGTATCTACGGCACGGCATGGGCGAAGAAGGATGAGCTGGAAGCTTATTTGCATAGGCTGGAAGAAGCCGAGAAGCGTGATCACCGCAAGCTGGCTAAACAACTGGATTTGTTTCATATGCAGGACACTATGCCGGGTATGGTGTTCTGGCATCCCAAGGGCTGGACGTTGTGGCAGGAAGTTGAGCAGTATATGCGCGCCAAGTTCCGTGAACACAATTATCAGGAAGTACGCACGCCGACCATTATGGATAAATCTCTGTGGGAAAAGTCCGGTCACTGGGAAAATTACCGTGACAATATGTTCACGACCTCATCGGAGAATCGCGACTATGCGGTGAAGCCGATGAATTGTCCTGCGCACGTACAGATTTACAATAATGGTTTGCACAGTTATCGCGATTTACCGCTGCGCCTGGCTGAATTTGGTTCCTGTCACCGCAATGAGTCTTCCGGTTCGTTGCACGGTTTGATGCGCGTGCGCGGCTTTACTCAGGATGATGCGCATATTTTTTGTACTGAAGAACAGGTGCAGGATGAAGTGTCCGGTTTTATCGTGATGTTAAACGAGGTGTACCGCGATTTTGGCTTCAACGAGGTGATCGTCAAGTTGTCGACCCGCCCGGAAAAACGCGTAGGAACTGATGAGACGTGGGATAAAGCGGAGGCGGGGTTGGCGGCGGCTTTGCAGCAAAATGATCTGCCTTATGAAATTCAACCGGGTGAAGGGGCATTCTACGGCCCCAAGGTGGAATTTACCCTCAAAGACAGTCTGGACAGAATGTGGCAATGTGGCACCATACAGTTGGACTTTAACCTGCCGGTGAGGCTGGATGCGGAATTTGTCGATGAAGACAATACGCGTAAACCCCCGGTTATGTTGCATCGTGCCATCTTGGGTTCGATGGAACGTTTTATTGGAATTTTGATTGAGCATCATGCCGGGGCATTCCCGCTTTGGCTATCTCCAGTGCAGGCTGTATTGCTTAATATTTCTCAGGCACAGGAGGAATATACCCGTGAAATTGGGCGTTTATTGGTCAATGCGGGCATTCGTGTGCAAATGGATTTGCGCAATGAGAAGATTACCTATAAAATCCGTGAACATAGCTTGCAGAAATTACCTTACCAGCTGATTATCGGCGATAAGGAAGTGGCTGGAAGATTGAT
>CAIOSY010000021.1 GCA_903861075.1 uncultured Nitrosomonadales bacterium | reverse complement strand
GCGCATCAGCTACGAACCCTCTTCGCTCATCAATAACCGGAAGCACTTTTTCTCGCAAAAATACTCGTTCCTCATTGGTCAGTCGTTCATCGCCGATTACCTTGGAGATCGCTTCCGGTAAATCCGCACTCATTCGCAACAAGACACTACGAATAAGTCGAGGCGCGACACCCGCCTCATAGGCCATTGCATCCCAATGCACCCCTTCCACCCACCCCGGCTTATTCTCTCCCGCGATAGACATCGCCATCGTCTGCCTTGGCGGATACGCCTCCACGCAAAGCATGTAGTAAAACGGCGCTACTGCCGCTTTTTTCCCACGCATCAAAAAAGCAATATTCTTTGCGTGTGCATCCAGATTGCCGATTAAATAGTTAAAGACAATCCAATGAACAACGGCATTGGCCGCTAGGGCAATCGCATTAAAACGACTTGAGGAAAGGCGTAGAATAGGATTTTAATCCTATTTTATTTTTCTTCTGTGAAAGTACACCCTACGGCTTCGATTGCGGCTCATTTTTCTTCCATTACTGATCCGCGCATTGATCGCCGGAAGCGGCACAAACTGGGTGATATTTTTTTCATCACGCTATGCGGCGTAATTTGCGGGGCCGATGACTGGGTCTCGATCGAGGAGTTCGGTAAAGCCAAAGAGGCGTGGTTTACCGATATATTGGGTCTAAAAAATGGTATCCCATCACATGATACTTTTGGGAACGTTTTTGCGGTGATTGACACTCAGCAATTTAGTGAATGTTTCAGCCGTTGGGTTGCCGATTTAACCTCGCTTAGCGAGAATGAAATCATCGCAATTGATGGCAAGTGTCTTCGCCGCAGTCTGGACAACGCATCGGGAAAAGCCGCGATTTATATGGTCAGCGCGTGGGCGACCCAGAACCAGTTGGTACTGGCTCAGCAGAAGGTGGACGACAAGTCTAATGAGATTACTGCTATTCCCAAGCTATTGATGAAATTGAATATTACCGGCTCAGTAGTGACCATGGACGCGATGGGTTGCCAGACCAAAGTTGCGAAACAAATCGTTGATCAGGGTGCCGATTACATGCTCAGTTTGAAAGGTAATCAAGGAAAATTGCATGAGGATGTAAAGCTTTTTTTTGAAGCGGAGAATACCTGCCCGGCGATTGGACATGAGAGTTATGACGGTGGACATGGTCGCATCGAAACCCGCACGGTACGCGCCACCGCTGACATAGGGTGGTTGAAAGAGCTGCATCCCAACAAGTGGGAGGGCATCAAGAGCATTGTAGCCGTGACGGCCAGGCGCGAATGCAAAGATAAGACGACCGAAGAAACGCGTTATTTCATCAGCAGCATGGATGCATCAGATCCTAAGCGACTAGGATATATCGTTCGCGCACACTGGGGAATTGAGAATAATCTGCACTGGGTGTTGGATTATGCTTTTAACGAAGATGATCAACGTGCGAGAACGGGCAACAGTGCTGCCAATATGGCGATCGTCCGGCATATTGCGCTAAATCTGGTTAAAACTGAGAAAACAGCCAAGCTCGGTGTTAAAAATAAACGCCTTAAAGCGGGTTGGGATGAAAGTTATTTGTTCAAATTGATAATGGGCAAACCCTTCGACGCAAACGAAAAAACACAACAAACTGATTTAAAATGATTTTTTAATGCGATTGCCCTGGTTCGACAGCGGCTTGAGTGAGGGGGGCGTCTTCTGTAGCCGTGTTTACAGGGCTATTCATGACTGCTGTGACGGGCAGGATAGTGCTGGAACCCCAGTGCTGAACGCAACGATACAGAGCCTCAGGATCAATGGGTTTG